>NZ_SMSC01000037.1:0-34979 GCF_004359955.1 Candidatus Thiosymbion oneisti | reverse complement strand
CTCCGCATTGGCCCGGCGGGCAATGTGCTCGTTGAGGGTACGCATGAACCAGGACAAATCGTGCAACCGCTCCCGGTAGACCTCGGCAAGCGTTTCGACCTCGGCAACCTCCGCTTGACTCATCTCCGCCCGTGACGCCGAGAGATAACGCGTCACCAATAACGACCCGGCGAAGAGTGCCGTCCAGCGTTTCAGGACCTCCTCTACCGACCACCCCGAGGCCCGTTCCCGGTCGATACGCACCACAATGTGATAGTGGTTGCTCATTACCGCGTAGGCGGCCACATCGATAGCGAACAGAGCGGCAAGCTGCTGAATACGCTCGACAATCCAGCCGCGACGGTGGTCGAAATTCAGGCCTGAGAACGGGTCCTCGCCACACAAGAAGGCACGGCGCACACAGCGGCATACGCAGTGATACCAAGGGGTGTCTTCAAGCGAGACGAGAGCGGAGCGGGGAGCAGTCATCGTGGACCTTCTGTGGTTTCGGTGTCGAGAAGAAGCTTAGCTTGGGGTAGGGAAGATGTCAAACAAGATGGATGTCCTTTTAATCACCGCTTCTGGATGGCGAGAAAGCAGCGTGCCTGATCTAGCTGGCTGTAGCGAACTCCCCCCGACACGCGCTAGACGTTGCGTTTGCTGGCTACAGAGTTGGTTACGCTGGAGGTGGTGGACACCCTCCCCGCCCCACCGTCATACGCGCACCCAAAAGAACGAACTCAAGCCGCATCAGCGCACCGGTTGGGTGATTTCGCCGGCGCAAACTGCTGAGTTCGTGGCCTATCAGGTCCTGTTTAACACCCGTGTGGACGTGATCCCGTTTAATTCGCATTAAATCGGGCACTTTCTAACGCTTCACTGCGTATCTCGTCCAGAGTCACACCCGGCTGGGAAAAGTAAAGCACAGTACGGCCGTCTGGCTCGTTTATGGTGAAGCCATCCGTCGTAAAAGGTGGGCGTCCAAGAAAGTCCTCAATGGCTGGTCGTGTACTGTCTTCGCGTGTGAGCGTGGCCCGACAGATATCTTCGGTGCACCGCATTTCTTCGAGTAAGACACTGGATGTTGGGCCAAAGCTCACTTTTGCCTCTTCTTTGGCTACTTTGGTCAAATCACTACTCACTTTTCCGGCAAGTAGAGTTTCGTCTATCCAAGACGCCAAATAATCTTCAGAGACTTCCATCGAACTCCGATATGTCGGGTCTCTATTCGCGGATATCTCCGTGTTTGTCGCTTGCTCGATATCGTTCGCGATTGCATCATCTGAAACGTTATCGATACTAACGGATTCCAAGGCTTCAAGTCTGATAGTCAATCTGTCGAGGATGTCAGAGAACCGGATTCTTTCCGCCTCAGCTTGCCGCAACTGCTCCCGAGTTCTTTCCTGGTTACGCTGCAACAGGTTTGCCAGCTTGTCTAGTTTATTTTGCAATTCCAGGTCAGAGACAGCACGGGGTTGTGATGACACCGCTTCTAACTCCGGTCCCGAGTCGTTCTGCGTTATCAAATAGACCACCACTGCAATTGCAACGGTCACGGTAGTTGCCGCGATTACCGCCAGCAGCGTTTCCGTGGCAGGTCTCTGAATCTTGGGTAAGAAGGATGCTCGTCTCAAGAGCGGTGGCCCCATAAGCAGGGTACCAAGGAGGTGGCCGGCCCAGAGCAGGCCGGCCAATACAGCGCTGCTAATATATGGTCACGGGCGATAGAAACAAGTGGCGTAGCAGCTGGCTCTTTCGTCGCTTCCTCTGCCGATTTGTGCAATGAGATACCATCTATTAAAATGGTGACGAACACGACATTCTGCATATTCACCTCCTCTATCTGTTTCTTCGACGCGAACTCCACTGAGGAAACAGGCACGGTTGGAACTAGGTCCCAAATACCGGTACGTCGATCCAGGACTTCCGTAGCGGCTTTGGTAGCTCTCAAACCAAGGCCCTTCTGCTGCCGCAGGAAAAGCACTTAACATCAGCCCTGAAAGCAACAAACTATTAACGATACAAGCCGTTCTCTTCATAGTGATCTCATCCAGTTTATGGTAGACAGCTATCAGATCGCCCTCTATTCACTGCCGCACTCTTGACGTCGGAATTTCAGACGGAGCCGAAAATCCACATGAATTAGAAGACAACTCATTCTGGCGGAACGGATTTGGCGGCACAAATAAGTACATTTTATGGCGCATAAAGTCGCCGGCGGTGTAGGGAGCTACGCCCACCGATAACTCATTCGGCTGCAAAGAAAAACGTACGAATAACACAAATACTCGCGGATCGATTCGCGCTGATTCGTGCGATTCGTAGTTTTTCCTTAAGCCTTCCATTTTATGGAGCAGCCCATGCTCGGAATCTGCTCCTCGGGTCCGGCACCGGTCTCGGCCACCTGCTTCATGGCCTCGAACAGGTCTCGGCGCGTGCCTTGCGGCGCCGGCTCTTTACGACTTGCATCCAGCCGGCCCCGGTACTGAAGCCCCAACTCGCTGTTGTAGCCGAAAAAGTCCGGTGTACAGACGGCACCATAGGCCCTCGCGACCGCTTGGGTCTCGTCGAACAGGTAGGGAAACGGAAAATCATAATCCGCGGCCACTCGCTTCATATTGTCGAACGAGTCCTCCGGGTAGTCCGTCGGATCGTTGGACATGATGGCCACGCAGCCGATGCCGTAGTCGGCCAGCTCGCGGGCATCGCGTAGGATTCGGTCGCGCACCGCCTGCACGTAAGGGCAGTGATTGCAGATGAACATGACCAGTAGACCCTGCTCACCTTTGCACTGATCGCGGGACCAAACCTTTCCGTCAACACCCGGAAGGGAAAAATCCGGCGCCGGCGTTCCAAAGTCACAGATTGGGGTCTGAAGTGTAACCATCGATCGACTCCTGACATCACAAGGGTATGGATCGTGCCATAGTACCGGAAGCGGCAAAAAAGCCAAACCGACTCGCAGTCCCTAGCAAAAATCGCCAACGCGGATTACCATCTAGCGATTCCGGAGACCTCGCATGGGCTGCCGAGTCGAGTCGGGGTCCGATCCCGGACAACCCACATAAACCAAGGCAATGGGCACCTTAGCGATGGCAAGCGATTTCATCTTCACTTCCGAATCTGTCTCGGAAGGACATCCCGATAAAGTGGCGGACCAGATCTCCGACGCCCTGTTGGACGCCATCCTGACCCAGGACCCACGTCCCGAGCAGGCGCGCGTCGCCTGCGAGACCATGGTCAAGACCGGGGTCGTCATCGTCGGCGGCGAAATCACCACCCATGCATGGGTAGACCTGGACGAGCTGGTCCGCCGGGTGGTGACGGACATCGGCTACGATAGCTCGGACGTGGGCTTCGACGGCTCGACCTGCGCTGTTATGTCCCTTATCGGCAAGCAGTCAGGGGACATTGCCATGGGCGTAGACCGCAGCGACCCGGAGGCGCAAGGCGCCGGCGACCAGGGGCTGATGTTCGGCTACGCCACCAATGAGACGGACGTGCTCATGCCCGCGCCTATCACCTATGCCCACCGCCTGGTGCAACGCCAGTCGGAGATGCGCCGCTCCCATGTGTTGCCCTGGCTGCGACCCGACGCCAAGAGCCAGGTCACCCTGCGCTACCGGGACGGCAAGGTCTCCGCCGTGGATGCAGTGGTGCTCTCCACCCAGCACGATCCGGACGTGGACTACCAGCATCTGCGCGAGGCGGTGATGGAGAACATCATCCTACCCGTGCTGCCTGATGAATGGCTCCACGGCGACACTAAATTCCACATCAATCCTACGGGAAGCTTTGTCATCGGCGGCCCGGTCGGCGATTGCGGCCTGACCGGACGCAAGATCATCGTCGATACCTACGGCGGCGCGGCCCGCCACGGGGGCGGCGCATTCTCCGGCAAGGACCCATCGAAGGTCGATCGTTCCGCCGCCTACGCCGGACGCTATGTGGCCAAAAACATCGTCGCCGCGGGGCTTGCTGAACGCTGCGAGATCCAGGTCTCCTATGCCATCGGGGTAGCCGAGCCCACCTCCATCACCATCGAGACCTTCGGTACCGCCAAGCTGCCCGAGGACCGGATCGCGGATCTGGTGCGCGCGCACTTCGACCTGCGCCCTTACAACATTATCCGCATGCTCGACCTGATCCGGCCCATTTACCGCAAGACCGCCGCCTACGGACACTTCGGGCGCGAGGAACCTGAGTTCACCTGGGAGCGGACCGACAAAGCAGAGGAGCTGCGCAAGGCGGCGGGGCTTTGACCGGGCAATGATGAGTGAAGAGTGATGAAAAACCTCATGCTCACCACTCACGGGAGAGAGCCCGCCCCGGGCGCAGCGAGGGGGCTTAGGGAAAGGGTGATTTGAAGAGGTGAGGAACGAACCCCGACGTCCTTTAATTATTGAGCAACGCGTTCGTGAGGATAACTTATGCCACTCAGGTATCCGGCATTTGCTAACAAGCAGGTGAGACAGGCTGCTTCGAATTCACCCCCGATGCGTCAGGGTGCGCGCGGTGGGGGAGTCGCTATTCTCCAGGCAGCGCTAATCGACTTGGGATACCCGATGCCTGTCTCTACCCGGAAGACGGGGATTCCCGATGGAGTCTACGGGCGAGAGACAAAGGCGAAGGTAATCGCCTTTCAGGCTAAACAGTCGCTGGTTAAGGACGGAATTGCAGCGCGGAGAACATTCAATCGGCTCGATGCGGTAATGATGAAGAAGACAAGCATGCCGCTACCAAAGCCCGCGCCTCCGCCCCCCCTTCCGACAAGTCGTGACTATAAGATAGGCACGACCGATCCCACCATCCGCCCGGACCCAGGTGCGGGAGCCTGGAACTCGGTAGCCACTACAATGACAGCGCGGGTCCAGAAGCAGTTGATCCTTGAGATCCTACCACCGCGTAGCGCATCCGCCGCATTGGTGATCGGCGACGATGCAGCCCATCACTTGAAGCACTACATGGACAACACTGAACGTAAGCTTACGATCGATCTCGAAGGTATGATCGAGGAAGTTCGCACGGCGAAGATGCGCTTCCACAACGAGGTAAATCAGGCCAAGGCCTTCGTTGAACAACTGGCGGTAGGAGAACATCGGATCACGTCCAAGATGGCGGAGGGCGCGCGCAATCGAAAGAGCGAGAACGGGAACTGGTTTTTCGCGATTGGCGGCTATTCTACCTGGGGCAAGGGCCTGGCGAGAGTGAAAAAAGACGCTTCCGGACGGCGTGAGTACGAACTGGATTTCGAGTACAAGTTCTTCGATCGCTACAACTGGGACGGTGGCAAGGCGGCCGAGATATTCGGCATCACGATTACGGATCAATTCATGGGCGAGTTTCACCGTCAGGGGCTCGCACGGGAATACGACTGTGTGGGGTCGATTAAACGCAAGCTCCGTTGGAAAGACGGAGAGGCGATTCCTGCCCAACAACTTCTTCCTGCGAGTAAACGATGAAATCATGGTATTGGGTTTTAGGTTTGTTGCTGGCACTGGCTGGCTGTGACAGAGAAATACCCGGAGGCAGTATGGGATTAGATGAGCTGGCGGCCAAGCTGGGGCTGAGATTCCCAGCGGACACCGAGTTACTAGGGGTCAGGAGCGAGCAAGGCATGGACGACGCGCTCTTCGCGAAGGTCACGTTTGGCGCGCAAGGCTGGGCCGCGTTTGTGCTCAGCGCATCGCTCACGGAGGCCGATTTCACCGAAGACAAGCGCTATCTCCTTGGACCGGACGAGGACTGGTGGGACCCGGAACGTCCCGCCTCGTTACCCACAGCGCAAGCGGCGCTGCCGAATGCCGAGTACCTGAACGTCGGAGTAGACCGCGGCGATGGGGCACGGATCCTTGTTTACTTGATGTGGCACCAAACCTGAATCGTAAAGAAGAACCGGAGGTAAACCCAAAACACGAGCAAGCGAGCGTGGGCAAGCCCGCGCCTACACAAAAAATTCACGCATCTAAAGGTCTTAAGGCGAAGCCTCGTTAGTGAATGGTTTATTCCGGCAGGTGCGGGAAACACTATCCACTATTCACTATCCACTGGCACAGCCTTCCCACCGAGGAGCGTTGCAACCCCGCTACTAAATTGGCACACGTGGTCGGGCTCCGATTACGCCAAAACCGATAGCCGATTTAGTAGCGGGGCCAGGCTCGGTGAGGGGGTACCTTCAATAACGGCGCTCACTCTGATAATCATCTGGAGTTGACTACCATGAGTGAGCAGACCAACTATAAGATCGCCGACATCTCCCTGGCCGATTGGGGCCGTAAGGAGATCACCATCGCCGAGACCGAGATGCCGGGTCTCATGGCCCTACGTGAGAAGTACGGGGCCCGCAAACCCCTGGCCGGTGCCCGCATCTCCGGCAGCCTGCACATGACCATCCAGACCGCGGTGCTGATCGAGACCCTGGTCGAACTCGGCGCCCAGGTCCGCTGGGCCTCCTGCAATATCTTCTCGACCCAGGATCATGCCGCCGCGGCCATCGCCGCCGCCGGTATCCCGGTATATGCCTGGAAGGGCGAGACCCTGGAGGAATACTGGTGGTGCACCGAGCAGGCCCTGAGCTGGCCCGAGGGTGCCGGTCCCAATATGATCCTGGACGACGGCGGCGATGCCACCCTGCTGGTCCACAAGGGAGTGGAGTACGAACAGGCTGGCAGCGTACCCACACCGACCGCCGACGACAACGAAGAGTGGACGGCGGTGCTCGGCGTCTTGAAGCGCATCTTCGAACGCGACGCGCGCTATTGGCAGCGAATCGCCGCGGGCATCAAAGGCGTTACCGAGGAAACCACCACCGGCGTACACCGCCTGTACGAGATGGCGCGGGAAGGCACGCTGCTCTTCCCGGGCATGAACGTAAACAACTCGGTGACCAAATCCAAATTCGACAACCTTTACGGCTGTCGCGAGTCCCTGGTGGACGGCATCAAGCGGGCCACCGATGTCATGATCGCCGGCAAGGTCGCCATGGTCTGCGGCTACGGCGATGTGGGCAAGGGCTGCGCCCAGTCCCTACGTGGCCTCGGGGCCATCGTCTGGGTATCCGAGATCGACCCCATCTGCGCCCTGCAGGCATCCATGGAGGGCTTCAAGGTGGTCACCATGGAGGAAGCGGCGCCCCGGGCGGACATCTTCGTCACCGCCACCGGCAACCGGGACATCGTCACCCACGACCACATGGCGGCGATGAAGGACCAGGCGATCGTCTGCAACATCGGCCATTTCGACAACGAGATCGACGTCGCCTCCCTCGAGGGCTATGCATGGGAGGAGATCAAGCCCCAGGTGGATCATGTCATCTTCCCCAACGGCAAGCGCATCATCCTGCTCGCCAAGGGCCGCCTGGTGAACCTGGGCTGCGCCACAGGCCATCCGAGCTTCGTGATGTCCAACAGCTTCACCAACCAGACCCTGGCCCAGATAGAGCTCTTCGGCAATACCGACCAGTACCCGATCGGGGTCTATGTGCTGCCCAAACAGCTGGACGAAGAGGTAGCCCGCCTGCACCTCGGCAAGATCGGCGCCACCCTGACCCTCCTGAACCAGGAGCAGGCGGATTACATCGGGGTCCCCATCGAGGGACCCTATAAGCCCGATTACTACCGCTATTGATGGTGGAGAATAGAGCAAACGACTGGTTGCTGTTATTTGAACCGCATCGATTCGAACCGCGAAGGCGCAAAGGGCACAAATGCGGAAGCGAAAACTACGAATCGCGCGAATCGGCGCGAATCAATCCGCGAGGATTCGCGTGATTCGTGGTGTTTCCTCTTTATTGCCGCAAATAAACGCAAATCGAATCGGTTCCGATTTGCGTTTATTTGCGTTCATTTGCGGCTGAAAAAGAGGCGTCTCTCCCCTAACCGCAATCTTTATGAACGACAAAGGAACGTAGGATCTGATAAGCGCCGGCCTGCCGCCCCAGGAGGATGTCGTAATCGGAATCGGAGGCACAAGCTCGTAGGGCGGGTCAGGCGCGTGCACCAAGTGCCGCGATTGCCGCGGTGGGCGCCGTCACCCGCCGGATGGTGGCGGGTAGCAGCCCGTAGGTCGGGTCAGGCCAAGAGCGACGGAGGTGGCTGGCATACGGCGGATGGCGCAAGCTTATCCGCCCTACGCGGGCTAAACCATTCAGGATTGCTTTAACCAGACAGCTTCTTAAGAATCACACGCATCGACGCAAAGTTCCGGTGGGCGTAAACAATCCGCGGTAGTGGCTAATGTATAAGTGATAACATGACCAACGGTACTGGCTACTATGTCCCCTCTCCCGCCGGGAGAGGGGTTAGGGAGAGGGGATCAAAAAGATGAATCGCTCTACTTTTTCACTTATAAGTTTACCACTACCACAATCCGCTTTGCGCAGATTCGCGTGATTTGTAGTTAATGACTATTGTCTCCGGTTTCGTGCGCAGCTGTACCGGCATTTTCCCTGGCGGCTTGATTTTTATGAATGACGAAATAAACACCAGACCTGTCTACAGCTTCGAGCTCTTCCCTCCCAAGACCCCGGAGGGCATGACCAAGCTCGCGGACACGGTGCAACGGCTGAACGCCGTTGCCCCCCGCTACTTCTCCGTGACCTACGGCGCCGGCGGCTCGACCCGCGAGCGCACCTTCGAGACGGTGGCGCTCCTGCGTGATCAGGGCATCGACACCGCCCCCCACCTCTCCTGCATCGGCTCCACGCGGGCGGAGATCCGGGACATTCTGCACCGCTACCGGGCCCGGAATATCCGCCGTATCGTCGCCCTCCGCGGCGACCTGCCCTCCGGTATGGGCGCCGCCGGCACCGGGGAGCTGGCCTATGCAAACGAGCTGGTGGCCTGCATCCGCGCGGAGACCGGCACGGCCTTCCACATCGAGGTTGCGGCCTATCCGGAGGTCCACCCCCAGGCACCGGGTGCCAAGCAAGACCTCGCGTATTTCAAGCAAAAGGTCGAGGCCGGCGCGGATGCCGCCATCACCCAGTACTTCTACAACGCCGATGCCTACTTTGCGTTCGTCGCCGCCTGCCGACGCGCTGGCATCGGCATCCCCATCGTCCCCGGCGTGATGCCCATCACCAACTACAGCAAGCTCGCCCGCTTCTCCGCCGCCTGCGGTGCGGAGATCCCACGCTGGGTAGGTAAACGACTGGAAGATTACGGGGACGACATGGACAGCATTCGCGAGTTCGGACACCAAGTGGTCTTGGACCTGTGCCGGCGGCTTATCGAAGGCGGCGCACCGGGCATCCACTTCTACACCATGAACCAAGCCGCTCCGACACTTCGACTGTGGCAGGATCTCGGCCCGCCCGGGGCCGAGCCCTAGATGCTCTCAATTACCGATAACATTGAGCGCCAGGCTCCTCACGGAAAAGTTATCCGCAAATCAACGCAAACGGATCAAGAACCGTCGTTGATGGCAAGTGATTATGACCGATCTGCGTTCATCGGCAGCCAAAAGCGGAGCCACCGAGATTTAGAAGCTGTCTGGTTAAAGCGGATCCTAGCGTCGTGTTGCGTTACGCCGTGTTGTTCCCCCAGGCGTTTTCGCGCGCGGCTAATGCAACCTACACGCAACACGAGGTCCGCGCGAGGGATAATGTGGGTGTAGGTTGCGTTAAGACGCCGGCACTGGCCTGGCTATAGACCAACGAGCCGTTGGGCGTCGAACGCAACACGTCAAACCCTGTCCCGACGTAGGAGGGATCTTTCTTGTCCCGACGCAGGAGGGATCTTTTCCCCCAAACAGCGCCAAATAATTCAGGATTGCTTTCGGATGGGAGTCTTTTTTCTCGCCGCAAGCGGCGGGGAATTCGACCCACAGAGATTAAAAACGAAACAATCTGTGAAAATCGGCGTCATCTGCGCACAGAAAAGATCATGTGATCTTTTGTGACCGATTGGCGTTCACTTGCAGTTTAAATGAGAAGTTACCGATGCCAACAGGACCCAAACACCGACCACCGCGGACCCCATCCGCCCCAGCGGCGGTCCGGCTACAGAAAGTCCTGGCAGACGCGGGTCTCGGCTCGCGCCGTGAGATTGAGGGCTGGATCCGCACCGGGCGGGTGCGGATCAATGGCAAGCTGGCCCAGCTGGGCGACCGCATCGGCCCGGCGGATCACATCCGGGTCGACGGCAAAGCGGTCAAGCGCCGGTCCGCGCGCCAGACGGAACTTCGGGTCATCGCCTACAACAAGCCGGAAGGCGAGCTGGTGACCCACCATGACCCGGCAGGCCGACGCACCCTATTCAGCCGCCTGCCGCCCCTCAAGACCGGGCGCTGGATCGCCGTCGGCAGACTCGACATCAACTCCTCCGGTCTCTTGCTCCTGACCAACAACGGCGAGCTGGCCAACCGGCTCATGCACCCCGCCCAGGCCCTGGAGCGGGAATACGCCGTGCGCATCCTGGGCCAGGTGTCCGCGGAGACCCTGAAGCAGCTGACCCACGGCATCCTGCTCCAAGACGGGCCGGCCCGTTTCGAGGAAATCGTCGAGTCGGGTGGAGAGGGCGCCAACCGCTGGTTCCACGTCCTGCTGCGCGAAGGCCGCAACCGGGAAGTGCGGCGCCTGTGGGAGGCCGTCGGCTGCCGGGTCAGCCGGCTCAAACGCGTGCGCTTCGGCAACGTCATCCTGGGGCCGCGGGTGTTCGCCGGCCACTGGCGCGATCTGACCCCAGATGAACTCACAGACCTACTGGCACTTGCGGGTATGGAGCGACCCCGGACACCTGCACGCCGGGCAAGACAGGACCGACCCCCGGCAAGGCATCGCAAGGCGGCGGTCCGCAGCCCGAGCAAGCCGGAGGGAAAGCGGGTTCGCGCTAAGACACCAGGCCACAAGCCACGGGTTCGGTGAAGGGGTCAGTTTTCCCTGCATCGGAAATGTGGGTCGGGTTCCCGACAAAAAACTTTTTGGTAGTGGTAAATTCATAAGTGTTTAAGTAGAGAGATTCATCTTTTTGATCCCCTCTCCCCAACCCTCTCCCGGCGGGAGAGGGGGCATAGCGGCCAGTGCTGTTGGTCATGTTACAACTTAGATATTAACCACTACCAACTTTTTTAATCCGCAGATTACGCGGATTTTCACAGATTGAAACGAGATAATCTGCGTAATCTGCGGACAAAGCATGTCGTTACAAACCATTCTCCCTGCCCGATAGGAAAGATTTCCTATGCTCAACGTGCTCACAATTTTTTGGGTTCCCCCCTGCATCGAAAATGGCTTGCTTTGCATCCTTCACGCCTGTGCGGTTTAACTATCGATAGGCACACTGTGCTTGATGCGTTTTCCTACCCGAAGCCGCAGTTGGGAACGCCCCTCGGGGTGACCGGAACCCTAGGGGGCGTTCTCAATGGAGCTGAATCCTCATGAAAATCAAGCACATCAGGCCCATGCAGCAGTGGCTACGAGTTTCCGAGACACTCCGCGGCGCGGAGCTTCCACGTTCCCACGCGGCGCGTGGGAACGAGAGAAAGCGTTACCGGTCAGCGAAAAAGAGGAAATTCTTTCACAGTCTCTCCAGCGTGGGAACGCAAGTGTGGCCGCTCAGCGGCCAAGCTCCCTCGCGCCGCTCGGGACAGGGTTTCATGGTGCTCCAGCGTCACGGAGGCTCACCTTCAGGCTTTTCGACGCTGGAGCGTCGGGAATCGGCTCCCACGCCGGAGCGTGGGAGCCAGAGGTCCTACCGGCTCACCGTATCTTCAGGGCCGCAGCCGCGGTTCCTGCTCCGCAAGCCAATCCAACAGCTGGTCCAGCTTGTCCTTGCCTGGCGGCGGCGGATCCAGCAGGGGACGGATGTTGAAGCTGCGCAGGATCGGCTTGCTGTGGGGATCGGCGGTGGCCGCGGCAGGCCGGATGTCGATACTGAATTCCTGACCCACATAATAGCCGTCGCGCGGCCAGAGCCAATTCCAGGTCTCGGGTTCGATGTCAAGCCCGTCCAAGCGCAATCGCCACAATCGCTGCAGGGTCTCGGAGATCAAGGCTGCACGGGGCGACGGCGCCGATCCATTCAGGAGCAAAATCGAGACCCGTACATCCCACACCCGCACGGTTCGATCATCCGAGCCGCTCGCCAGCCGCCTGCCGTCAGGACTAAAATCCACGGAATTGACCGGTTCTTCATGTCCGGTGAGGGTGTGGATGGGTTGTTGGCCGCTGGCCGCGTCCCACACTTGCACGGTTCGATCAGACGAGCCGTTCGCCAGCCGATTGCCGTCGGGGCTGAAATCGACGGACCAAACACTGCCCTTATGGCCGGTGAGGATACGGATCGGCTCGCCGGTGGCGGGGTCCCACAAGCGCAGGGTTCCATCACCCGAGCCGCTTGCCAGCCGCTTGCCGTCCGGACTAAACGCCACGGACCAAACACTGTCCTCATGCCCGATGAGGATAGGGATCGGCTCGCCGGTGGTCGGATTCCACAAGCGCAGGGTTCCATCACCCGAGCCGCTCGCCAGTCGGCTGCCGTCGGGGCTGAATGCGACGGCTGTGACCATGCTCTTATGGCCGGTGAGGGTACGGATGGGTTGCCCGCTGGCCGCGTCCCACAATTGCACGGTTTCGTCCCGCGACCCGCTCGCCAGCCGCTTGCCATCGGGGCTGAACGGCCTTCTCTTCATGGACAAAGGGATGATGTTGAATCAGTTCGATGTTAATTATAGTTTCAAAGGGGCATAGCCGGCCGGTAACAGCTTATCAGGTACGGCCAGGACTTTTGAGCTGGGCTCCAGTTACGGGGCGTGCCCTGCCGATCTTTATCGGATCTTTCCGCGGCAACCGCTTTCGCTCGATACGTGCCTGCCGGCGCTCGCGGTGCTCCTGGATGCGGAGCAGGCGACTTTCCTGCAAGAACGCCAGGGCCGGTTGGAAGCCAGGCCGATAGCGTTCGGCCCAGGCCGCGGTGGGCTGCTGTCGCCGCTGCCAATCGATGGCCTCTTGCAGCGCCGCGTCCCGATAGAAACGCGGTTCGGCCTCGCTGTGCTTGCCGGCGGTCTCGGCCAGCCGGCGGTAGATATCGGTATCTGCGGTCTCCTGATCCACCCATGTCCACAAGTTCTTCCACTGGCGGATCAGGCTCTCGTGGGAGATGTCTATCATGGGATCCCGATCCCCGGACAGCACCAGAAAATTACGACCGCTCTTCTCTCCCCCTTGGCGAAAGCAGTCGATGACATGCCTGATCTGCGGCTCGGTCGCGCCGGTGATGGCACAGAGCTGGCTCAGGCGGGTGGGCCGGCGGATGCGGCGATTGCCGAGGTCCACCTCGGTGAGGGCCTGGAACAACCGTCGATGCCAGCTCCGTGCACTGCTGCACTGAGGGAAGTAATCAGGACCTCATCGGCTATTATTGTATTCCAGGGGCGCCACGGATGGTCTGTATCTGCTCGTAGTGCCGGAGGTCGATGGGACCCTGGTCATGCGGCCCGTCCGGTGATGCCGCCGAGTGTTCAGACCAGGCGTCCCAGCAGCGCATGAGGACATGCTGCAGGATGGGCAGGTCATCCCGGGTATCCAGCCGTTCGTTCAACAGCCGGTCCACTAATCTCGGCGCGATGCGTTCGCCGGTCAGGTGGACCGGGCCAGTGATGGCCTCTCGGCGCTGGACCCGGGTCAGGCGTGGCACCAGGAATTGGCCGCGGTTGATGGCCTGCGGCAGGCCGGTGAAGGCGTCGCAGTCGCCGATGAAATCCGAGCGCATGGTGATGACGCAATAGACCGGCAGCCGGTCGCGGCTCGCCAGCTGCAGCAGCAGATCGACAAATGCCTCGGCCTCGGCGCGGCGGGTGGCCGCCTGGGTCCCGGCCCCCTGGGTCTCGATTGAGTCCTGACCGAAACGGAAGAGCTCCTCGAACTGGTCGACCAGCAGCAGCAGATTGGTGTGGTCGTCTTTCAGTGTGGGCCCGAGGCATTCCAGGGCCGCCTCGACGCCTTCTTCCAGCAATTGAGGTCCGGCAGGCGGGTATGCGGGTCCCACCACCGGAATTCGTCGCCAAGTCCTGATGATCGGTCGCCGCCAGCAGAATGCAGCCAGAATTGCATCAGGGGCGTCTCGCCGGGCTTGCAGGTGGCGATGCGCCAGCGGTCCCGGTCCTGGACCAGGAAGCCGGCCTCCAGGGCCGGGATCAGCCCGGCCCGGATCAGTGAGGATTTGCCGCAGCCGGAGCTGCCCACCAGGGCCAGGAAGCGGCTCTGGTGTAGGGAGGTGAGCAGGGCTTGGATCTGGGCATCGCGGCCGAAGTAGTAGAGGCTGTCCGCACGCTCGAATGGCCGCAGACCGACAAAGGGGTTGGGCGTCGGCTGCCGATTCATGCCCCTCGGCGGACCCTGAACCCTGAAGTATCGTTCCACCGTGGATTCGGCGATGGCAGCACTATCGGTGTTAATCCAACACCTGCACCCGGAGCAAAGCGTGGCGGGGCGGTAGGGCGGCGGGGCATGGCTACCGGGGCAGTCGGGCGAAGTAGAAGCTTTTAGATGGTCTCCAGGGTAGGGTTCCACCACCGACCTGGGTAGCGGCTACAGCAGGCGCGTTCGATACGGCTGCGGACCCACTTCGGATCGACCTGGCCGTACAGCACGATCAGCTCGCGCGCGTGTTCGACGCGCTGCTCGAAATCGGTCCAGCGGTCGGCAGGCTCGGCGCCGTCATGGGTCACCTCAGCTTCGAAAGCACCGGTGCCCGGCGTTCAAGCCTTGCCTTCAGATCGAAGCCATAGTGCGGGTCGTGCGATGCGGATCGATGACGATGGTACGCTTCGCCTGCGTATCAGCCTGGTCGGTACGGAGCCCGGCGAGCTGCTCCAGGACGTCCTCGATCAGCCGCACCGGGCTGCTGCGCTGGAGCTGATAGCCGGCACCGGAGCGGGCGTCGGTCTCGAGGGCCCGTAGCCAGTCCCGATGGTCCGCATCATCCAAGACAGCGAGGTCGAGGGAGTCCGGCAGCCAGAACAGGGAGCGGGCGGGTGCCGCCTGGGCGAGCTCGGCCTGGCGGCGCGAATAGCTGTGCTCACCACCGTCTATTGCTCGGCCCGGCCAGCCGTCGAGCAGATGGATGCTCAGCTCGACCTGCTCCAGGGCCCGCTGCACCGCGGTGTCATGCTCGGCGGCCGGGTAGGGCGGCGGGATCGGCTCGGCGATGCGCGCTCGGTCGCCGATTTCCGCAATGAGCCGTTTACGCAGCTTGGCCTGGCTATCCGGTACGTCGGCAATCAGGATCTCGGGCAGCCGATCCCCGGCGGGTTGGTCGGTCGGCGACGGCTCCGGGCCGTCCTGCGGTGCCGGAAATGATTTGAGCAGGCGGGTCGCGGCATCGACGATAGGCCGCATGGCCGTGTCGTAGCGCGCAGGGTCGGAGTCTTCGATGGGATCGCCGAAGGCGTCCTGGTCATCGGGAGCGTCGTGGAACTTGAAGCCGAGTGTGCCGGCCAGGGGTTCGGTCCAATGGCCTGAGTCGGTCCACTCCTCATGCGAAATCTTGTTGATCAGGATATTGAAGATGCGCCGCTCGCCATTGACGGCAAGCCCGAGTGGTTGGAACCTTGGCGGCGGCGACAAACCAGTCGAGCTCCTGCTTGCAATACGCCGAGTTGCGGTAGTTGTGGGAATGGAGGACCACCAGCAAGGCGGTACGGCCCAGATCCTGCTCGATACAGCGATCCAGCTCGGTGGCGCCGGTCAGACGCCGCTGGTCCCACCAGATCTTGAGCCCGGCCAGGCCCCGGCGCTTGCCCAGCCACCACTCCAGATAGTCTACGAATCTTTCTACCCAGCCGGTATCCTGCCCGGGACGCGGCGCGTTATCCCGGTGGCTGAAGCTGATGAAGAGGTCGTAGTCGAAACCCGGCGTGTAGGCCATCTATGGGATACCCAATCTCGCTCGGGGCGCGTCGGCCGATGGGTGGGGAATGGGACACCGCTGCCTGTCCATTTCCTCACCGATGGAAAGGATGCTAGCCGATAATGGACCCTGGGGCCAGCGGTGGGAGGAGACCATTCAGGGCTACCGAATAATCATCACTGCTGAAAATGGTAGCTGGTAGGCTGGGTCGAGGGACGAGACCCAGCAAACCAGGCTTGCCCATAAAAGCTGGGTTTCGTTCCTCAACCCAGCCTACCGCCTACGGCCCTTTTATTAGACAGCCTCTAACCGCCAACGCCGATCAGCACCGAGGAGCTGCGTCCGCAGGAGCGGACAAGCCGGCGTTCCCACCTGTCTGCGTGCAGGGACGCACAGGCAGGCGCTGGAGCGTGGGAACGAGTGCCAGGGGACGGCGGACGGGTCCGACAAACGACCGGCAGCCGTTCATACGCCCTCACCCCGGTGCCCGGACATTGCGGCGGAAGCGCTCCGGGTAACCCTATATACTGTTCCCGTTTTCCGCCCGTGCCGGCCGCCTCCGTCGCCAGCCACCGCCGTCGCCCTGGCCTGACCCGACCTACGGAACAACCATGACCAACCAGCCCGACATCGATCCCCAAGAGACCCAGGAATGGCTCGACGCCCTGGAGGCCGTGTTGGAGAACCAGGGTGTCGAGCGCACCCATTTCCTGATCGAATGCCTTATCGACAAGGCCCGGCGCTCCGGCGCCCATCTGCCCTACAGCGCCAATACGGCCTATGTGAACACCATCCCGATCCAACAGCAGGCGCGCTTTCCGGGCGATCCCGCCATGGAGCGGCGGATCCGCTCCTTCGTGCGCTGGAACGCCATGGCCATGGTGGTCCATGTCAACCGAATCGCCTCCGAGCTCGGGGGCCACATCGCCAGCTTCGCCTCCATCGCCACCCTGTACGACGTCGCTTACACCCATTTCCTGCACGCCCGCACCAAGGATCACGGCGGGGACCTGGTCTTCATCCAGGGCCACTCCGCCCCCGGCATCTATGCCCGCGCCTTTCTCGAAGGGCGCATCAGCGAGGAACAGCTCAACAACTTCCGCCAAGAAGTGGACGGCAACGGCCTGTCTTCCTACCCCCATCCCTGGCTCATGCCGGGCTTTTGGCAGTTCCCGACCGTGTCCATGGGCTTAGGTCCCATCATGGCTATCTATCAGGCCCGCTTCATGCGCTACCTCCAGGACCGCGGGCTGCTCAATACCGAGCAGCGCAAGGTCTGGGCCTTCATGGGCGACGGCGAAATGGACGAGCCCGAGGCCATGGGCGCCATCGCCCTGGCGGCCCGCGAGCGCCTGGACAACCTGATCTTCGTGGTCAACTGCAACCTGCAACGCCTGGACGGGCCGGTGCGCGGCAACAGCAAGATCATCCAGGAGTTGGAGGCGGACTTCCGCGGCGCCGGCTGGAACGTCATCAAGGTCATCTGGGGCGGTTACTGGGATCCCCTGCTGGCGCGGGACAAGGACGGCATCCTGCTCAAACGCATGCACAGATGTGGACGGCGACTTCCAGGCCTACAAGGCCAAGGGCGGTGCCTACACCCGCCAGCACTTCTTCGGCAAATACCCGGAGCTGGCGGACATGGTCGCCAATATGACGGACGAGGACATCTGGCGCCTCAACCGCGGCGGTCACGACCCGATCAAGGTCTATGCCGCCTATGCGGCCGCCGTCGCCCATAAGCGCCAGCCGACGGTGATCCTGGCCAAGACGGTCAAGGGCTACGGTATGGGCCGGGCCGGTGAGGGCATGAACATCACCCACTCCCAGAAAAAGATGGGCGAGGTGGCGCTGAAGGAGTTCCGCGACCGCTTCAACATCCCGGTCTCGGACGACGAAATCGGCGCCGCCCCTTTCTACAAGCCCCCCGCCGACAGCCCGGAGATGAGCTACCTGCACCACTGCCGCGAGGCGTTGGGTGGCCCCCTGCCGATCCGCGATACGACGGCCTCCAAGCTTGCCATGCCGGCGCTCGAGGTCTTCCGCCCCCTCCTGGAAGGCAGCGGCGACAAGGAGATGTCCACCACTATGGCCCTGGTGCGGATCATGACCCTGATCGTGCGGGACAAGGAAATCGGTAAATACCTGGTGCCCATCATCCCGGACGAGGCGCGCACCTTCGGCATGGAAGGCATGTTCCGCCAGCTCGGCATCTACTCCTCGGTGGGCCAACTCTACAAGCCGGTGGACGCGGATCAGCTCCTCTATTACCGGGAGGAAAAGCAGGGCCAGGTACTGGAAGAAGGCATCACCGAGGCCGGCGCCATGTCGTCCTGGATCGCCGCCGCCACGGCCTACGCCAATCACGGCCAGAGCATGATCCCCTTCTACATCTTCTACTCCATGTTCGGCTTCCAGCGCATCGGCGACCTGGCCTGGGCCGCCGGCGACATGCGCGCCCGCGGCTTCCTGATCGGCGGCACCGCGGGGCGCACCACCTTGGCCGGCGAGGGCCTGCAACACCAGGACGGCCACAGCCCGGTGGTCGCGGCCACCATCCCCAACTGCATCGCCTACGACCCCGCCTACGCCTACGAGCTGGCGGTCATCATCCAGGACGGCCTGTGCCGCATGTACCAAGAGCAGGAGGACCGCTTTTACTACATCACGGCCATGAACGAGACCTATGTCCAGCCGGCCATGCCGGAGGGCGTGGAGGAAGGCATCCTCAAGGGCATCTACCAGGTACGCACCGGCGCGGCCATGGAAAAAATGGAAAAGCGGGTCCAACTCCTGGGCTCCGGCGCCATCCTGCGGGAGGCCCTGGCCGCGGCCGAGCTCCTGGAGCAGGACTTCGCCGCGGTCACTTGCTGTGGACGTGGCGTCACCAGCAGCTTCCACAGCCGGCTGCGGCGCATGGAGGTGGAACGCTGGAATCTGCTCCATCCGCAGCAGGCACCCCGGCGGAGCTATGTGGAACAGCAGCTCGGCCCCACCAGCGGCCCGATCATCGCCGCCACCGACTACATCCAAGCCCTGGCGGACCAGATCCGTCCCTTCGTCCCCCGGCGGTACCGGGTCCTGGGTACCGTGGGGCAACGACACCATTGCGCAGACAGCTGCGATTAACTTCCGGAGTCAACCCGCCGCTACATGCTGGCCGCCCTCCAAAGGCCCTCGCGACGAGGTACTCCCCTGCGGCCCGGAAGATTCTCCGGAGGCTGTCGCAAAATGCACCGGATCGTCCGGGAAGAGCCCAATCCGGCCACGGTGTAAAGCGTAGTATCAGGGTCAAGTGAGGCCATTGCCTGTTAGGCTTTCAATGAGAAGAAAATCTGTACAAGAAAACACCAAAGATGCGGCTGGGGAAGTCGATTCACGCCATTCTGTGACAGTGATGACGTGGTCATTTTCAGTTTCATCATATTGGTGAGAACTCAGAGAATGGCGATCCGCTTCTAATATCGTAGGGGCAGGCAAATTCGCTATGCAAACTTTACGGGTCAGTTACGCCAAGAAGCGTCAAGGGCTTCTTTAGCGGTCTCTATCCGGCCTCTACTGCGGTTGCGTCCTATGATTGAACAGGGCTTCCTCACTCTCCCCGATGAGCTGTTGCAGGCGGTCGCCAGGCATCTCGACGAGGCAACCGCTACTGTTGCCCCGAAGCGAAACCGTTGTTTTATCACTCATCGTACGAATGATGAAAGGCGGATTTACCGGATCGCCATGCTTTGAAGAGTTGAATCGAGAGCGGAAGACATTCTTGACTATCAGATATCCACGCCCGAAAGAGGTGGTTTTGTATCCGGATTCCCTCACCCTTCCGCCCGCGACCCAGTGCGTGTTGTTGTTGAGCCGTCGGTCCGGAGAATTTGAGCTCCTAAATTCTCAACGGTTATCTGTGCCGCCTATCTGCGGGTGCATATCATGGAGCTCCACGCGGGTGTCGGTTGGAGTAGAACTTACGCCTGAGCCAAGCCGTTAGCTGCAAGTAAAGTTTCGTTCTTTCTCAAAATCCAGTCTTGCCTGATGTATGCGTATATACTATCATTTTTAGAATGATAGTTACCTTAGATACAAATGTTCTTCTTGCGGCCTTGTTGAGTCGAAACGGGGCTTCTCACCTTATTATCCGATTGATAATAGAAGAAAAACTAAATATTGCTCTTACAACAGCGGTGGTGCTTGAGTACGACGATGTATTGAAGAGAACGGAAATATTAGAGAAGTTAGATTTAACTGCCAACCACATTGAAGATGTCATTGATTTGCTTGTGTTATTGGCTGAAAAACACTCTATTTACTACCGGCTTAGGCCGAATTTACCAGATGAAAATGATAATTTGTTTGTGGAGTGTGCTTTCACAAGCAATAGTCGGTTTTTGATTACATCTAATGTTAAAGATTTCAGAAAAGGCGAATTAAAGAGCTATCCATTTAAAGCGATAACTCCCGGTGATTTTTATCACCTTTGGAGGCGTGAAAATGAGTAAAACACAAACTGTTACGTTGAGAGTGCCTGTAGAACTAAAGGCTCGTTTAGAGCATGAGGCTAAGCATCAAGGTGTTTCGCTAAATAACTTAGCAAATTATTTTTTAACTACACAGTTAAGCCAAGTAGAAGCGATTTCGATGATTGACGAGCGTATATCGAAAAAAAATATTTCTAAGTTGAAGTCGAAAGTCGGAAACATGCTTGATGCTGTGCCAAACAATAAAGAGATTCCAGATTGGGACGCTGTAAAATAGACCTGTAGCTAACAAAGGCAGTTAACACGGGCATACCTCCGCGGTGTTTCTTTTGTGCATGGGTAGTGGTAAATTTCAAAGTGATAGAGTTAAAGTAATTGATATGTAATCGTTTAAACTTCCATGGTTTTTACTATCTACCCACTAACATATTAACCACTACCAAACTATGGACTTTCAGTCCATAGCGGTTGATTTCGATTGGCTCCCACGCTCCAGCGTGGGAGCAAATCTCGACGCTCCAGCGTCGATTAAGCGTCCAGGTAGGCTAGCAGCCAACGCTTATCAGCACAGGAGGGCTTAGTCCGCTGGAGCGGACAAGACGGCGTTCCGAGCGCGACAGTCGATGATGATGAATCAATTGCGACTCATTTGCGTTGATTCGCGTTCATTTGCGGCAAAAAAATGATTCCCATGTTAGAGGACTCAGCGTGACAACGGCCCAAGACGTATTGCTCCCCGACATCGGGGACTTCTCGGATGTGGAGGTCATCGAGATCCTGGTACAACCCGGCGACCAGATCAGCGTCGATCAGTCCCTGATCACCCTGGAGAGCGACAAGGCGACCATGGAAATCCCCTCGCCCCTGGCCGGCGAGGTCGTCTCCGTCGCGGTGGCGGTAGGAGACAAGCTGAGCCAAGGAGATCCGGTACTGACCTTGGCACCCCAGGCCCCGGCGGCCGAGGCCCAGGCCGCTGCGCTGGCAGCCGCACCGGAGGAGACCCCGGCGGAGACCCCAAAGGAGACCCCGGCTAAGCTTGAATCGACCCCCGCACCCGTGACCGAGCCGGAGGCAGCCAGTCCAAGACCGGGCGAGGCGGAGCGTCGTCGGGCCCCGGTCCCTACGCGACCGGAAGACCTGGCCGCCATCGCCAAGGGACGCAAGCCCCACGCCAGCCCCGCCGTGCGCCGCTTCGCCCGCGAGCTGGGCGTCGATCTGACCCTGGTCGAAGGTTCGGGGCCCAAGCAGCGCATCCTCAAGACCGACGTCCAGGACTATGTCAAAAAGACCCTAGCCCGCGGTGCCGCCGCGCCGGAGGCCGGCCTGCCCTTCCGGCTCCCCCCCGCGCCCGAGATCGACTATGCCAAGTTCGGCGAGGTCGCGCTCGTCCCCCTGCCGCGCATCAAGAAGATCAGCGGGAGCCGTCTGCACCTGAATTGGATCAGCGCCCCCCAGGTCACCCAGCACGACGCGGCAGACATCACGGACCTGGAGGCCTTTCGTGCGTCCCGGCGGGAGGCCGCGGCCGAGGAGGGCGTAAAGCTCACCTTCCTGCCGATCCTGATGAAGGCGGTCGCCAAGGCCCTGGACCGGTTTCCCAACCTCAAGGCATCGCTCACCGGCGACGGCGAGCGCCTGGTGCTCAAAGGCTTCACCCACCTCGGCGTAGCGGTGGACACCCCCGATGGGCTGGTGGTCCCGGTCATTCGGGACGTAGACAAAAAAGGCATCTACGTGCTCGCCCGCGAGCTCACAGAGGCCAGCGCCAAGGCCCGGGACGGCAAGCTACTGCCTGGGGACATGCAGGGGGGCTGCTTCACCATCTCCAGCCTGGGCGGCATCGGCGGCACCGCCTTTACCCCCATCGTCAATGTCCCGGAAGTCGCTATCCTGGGCGTCTCCCGCACGGAGATGAAGCCGGTCTGGAACGGCAAGGACTTCATTCCCCGTCGCATCCTGCCCATGTCCCTCTCCTACGACCATCGAGTGATCGACGGCGCCGAGGCCGTGCGCTTCACCGGCCTGCTGCGGGAACTCCTGGAAGACATTCGGAGCCTGTTGCTCTGATCTTGAATCCGCAGATTACGCAGATTTTCGCAGATTAAGAACGGAATAATCTGTGAGAATCGGCGTAATCTGTGGATAAAAAATAGATCTATCCGGCGGTAGCGAGGCCACAGTTTTTGGCCGCGGGCAGGCAGCAAATCGCATCGATTGTGTATTTTAGCATTTGAAGCGACCGGATCGATTTTTCCATACTCAATCCGGCGTGGGCGGTTCCGCGGGCTCATGTTCACTCAGGGCATTACGTACCGCCGCTTCGATGCCCGCGGCATCCAGGCCACAGTCGGCGAGCTGTTCCTGCTGAGTGGCCTGGTCCAGGAAGCGGTCCGGTAGGCCGAGGTGGAGGCAGCGTGTCGCCACCTGCCTTGCGGCCAGCAGCTCGGACACGGCTGCGCCGGCACCGCCGGCCACGGCGTTCTCCTCCAGGGTGACGAGTAGGTGGTGGGTTCGTGCCAGTTCCAAGATCAGATCCCCATCCAGGGGCTTGATGAATCGCATGTTGACCACCGTGGCATCCAAGGCCTCTGCGACCTGCAACGCGGGGGCCACCAGGGTCCCGAAGGCGAGCAACGCCACGTCCCGGCCGGCACGACGCGGCTCCGCCTTGCCCAGGGGCAGGACCTGGAGCCCCGGCTCGACGGCAACGCCCGGACCCGCGCCGCGCGGGTAGCGGACCATAGCGGGCCCTGGGTGTTGGAAGGCGGTCTGCAACATACGCCGGCACTCGGCCTCGTCCGCCGGGGCCATGATGACCAGGTTCGGCACGATACGTCCGTAGCTGAGGTCAAAGCTGCCGGCGTGGGTCGCCCCATCGGCGCCCACCAGTCCGGCCCGGTCCACGGCCAGGGTCACGTCCAGGTCTTGCAGACAGATGTCGTGGATCAGCTGGTCGTAGGCCCGTTGCAGAAAGGTGGAGTAGACGGCCACCACCGGCTTGAGGCCCTCGCAGGCCAGGCCGGCGGCCAGGGTCAGGGCGTGCTGCTCGGCGATCCCCACATCCAGATAGCGCTCCGGGAAGCTGGCCGCGAATCGGGTCAGGCCCGAGCCCTCGCCCATGGCGGGCGTGATGCCGATGAGCCGCCGATCCGCGCGCGCTGCAGCGTACAACCAGTCGCCGAAGACCTGGGTGTAGGTAAGGGTGCCTGCCTGCTTCCGCGGCGCGCCGGTCTTGGGATCGAAGGGCGTCACCCCGTGATAGGTGACGGGTTTCCCCTCGGCGGGCCGGTAGCCCCTGCCTTTGTGGGTGACCACATGCAGGAAACGGGGTCCCGGCATGGTCCTCATGTTACGCAGGGTGGTGATCAGGGAGCCCAGGTCGTGACCGTCGATGGGGCCGATATAGTTGAAGCCCAGCTCTTCAAACAGGGTACCGGGCATCACCATGCCCTTCATGTGCTCCTCCCAGCGGCCCATGAGCTCCTTCAGTGGGGGGAGGTGACGCAGAGCGGACTTACCGCCCTCACGCACCTTGGTGTAGAGCTTGCCGGAGAGCAGCCGTGCCAGATGGCTACTGATGGCCCCCACCGGTGGCGAGATGGACATCCCATTGTCGTTCAAGACCACCAGCAAGTTCGGTTCCAGGGCCCCGGCGTGGTTGAGGGCCTCGAAGGCCATGCCGGCCCCCAGGGCGCCGTCACCGATCACCGCGATCGTCTGCCGGCGTTCGCCTTTGGCCTGGGCGGCCAGCGCCATCCCTAAGGCGGCGCTGATGGAGGTGCTCGAGTGCCCCACGCCGAAGGTGTCGTAGGGGCTCTCGTCGCGTATGGGAAATCCCGACAGCCCGCCCCGTTTCCGCAAGCTCCCCATGCGGGCGCGGCGGCCGGTGAGGATCTTGTGGGGGTAGGCCTGATGGCCCACATCCCAGATCAGCCGATCGTGCGGGGTATCGAAGACATAGTGCAGTGCGATCGTGAGCTCCACCACCCCGAGCCCTGCCGCCAGGTGACCGCCGGTACGGGAGACACTGTCGATGAGAAATTCGCGCAGCTCGGTGGCCAGCGCGGGGAGGCGACCCGCCGGCAACCGGCGCAGATCGGCGGGGAGCTCGATGCGCGAGAGCAGCGGGAAGCGGCTCGCTGCGGGATGCGGAGTGCGGGATTCGGGGGTAGGCATGCACTGGACCGATATGGATCAAAGGTTGGGATGGTAGTCTAGCCTAACCTTACCGCATAAGGGCATCTATCCGCAGATTACACAGATTTTCGCAGATTAAGAATGGAACAATCTGCGAGAATCGGCGTAATCTGTGGATAAAATAGTTCGCCCGGCAGCGAACCGCATCGAAGGAAAACTACGAATCACACGAATCGGCGCGAATCGGAAAGGAGTGCTTCTGTAAAAAATCGGTAGTGGTTAATATTTAAATGATTTGTTGGGCACGCCGCCGTCCCTGGCGGCTTTGCCCAACCTACGAGCTGCGTAATCTACGGACAAAAAATATCCTTTGTGGTTCAAACAGAAGGCGACTGGAAGCCCGCGGATCGAACCGCCGGCAGAGGCTCCGCCAGGCCACGGGCCTCTTCCAGCACAAACTGCCGGAACGCCTGGGCGGCGGGTGAGAGGCGCCGGCCGCGCCGGTAGACCAGGTGCCACTGGCGCGCGAGCGGGAAGCCCGCCACGTCCAGGATCACCAACCGCCTGGTCTCGAGCTCCAGCTCCAGCGTGTGTAGCGAGACCACACTCAGGCCCAGTCCCGCCCGCACCGCCTGTTTGATGGCCTCGTTGCGGGTCATCTGCATGCCGTGGCGGATAGTAACGCCGCGCTCGCCGAAGAAGCGCTCCATGGCCTGACGGGTGCCGGAGCCGGACTCGCGCATCACGAACACCTCCTCGGCCAGGCGTTGGATGCCGATGGACTGGGCTCCGGCCAGCGGGTGTTCGGGGGGGGCGATCACCACCAGGGGGTTGTCCATAAAGGCCTCGGATTCCACTTCCACACTCTGCGGCGGCTGGCCCATCAGCACCATGTCCACCGCGTTCGCCTGGAGCTGATGCACCAGACGCTCCCGGTTGGTCACGTCCAGCCGCAGACTGATGCCCGGATACCGCTGATGGAAGGCCGCCAGCAGGCGCGGTGCGAAATAATTCACCGTGCTGGCCACGGCGATACTCAAGCGGCCCCGACTGACCCCCTTGAGGGATTCGACCACCTCCTCCATCTCCCGCAGAGAGCGGTCGATACTGCGACTGTAGTGAAAGAGCTCCCGTCCCGCTTCGGTGAGGCGGATATGCTTACCCAGCTTCTCGAACAGGGGCAGACCCACCTCCTCCTCGAGCTGACGGACCTGCATCGACACCGCCGGTTGGGTCAGATGCAGCTCGGCGGCGGCGCGGGTATAGCTCGATAGCCGCGCTACCGCTTCAAACACCCGGAGCTGACGCAGGGAGACGTTCATATACGGATTGAGTATAGGAAAGATGGTCCGGTCGCTTCAATCTATCCACAGATTACGCAGATTCTCGCAGATTAAAAACGAAACCATCTGTGAAAATCTGCGTAATCTTCGGAAGATGAGGGAGTTACGACGCATTCGGTCTCACTTGCACCCATCAACCACGAATTCACACGAATCGACACGAATTCGTGTCCATTCGTGTTCATTCGTGGTTTCTAAAAAAGCATCACCGCGCTGCGGGTGGAACCTTGCGCCCAGGTTCCCGACAAATGCCGATAATAGCGCACGCTGCTTGGGTCCGAGGGATATACTGCGCCCGCGTCCGACTGGAAAATCATTATCGTTCGATTGCGTGGGAGATTGAAGCGATGACAAGGCTCGACGAGCTCAAGACCGTCATAACGGCGAGGCCCCTGGCGAGCGCGGAGACAGAGGTGACCCTGGTTCTGGATGCCGAGACGGAAATCGACGCCGCCCTCCACGCCTTGGCTCGGTATTTCGCTGAGGACCATCGCTGCGCCGCGGTCCGACTCCATTTCCAGGATAAACCGCTGGGCTACCTGAATCGACGGGATTTCTACGGTGCCCCAACCGGAACCAGGCTTGGGGAGGCCCAAGGTGCCCAATTGCCCGGGTCTCCGGCGTACTCCTTCATCCGGCTCGCCTGCCCGGTCGAGGGATGCGAAACCCTGATGCTCAAGATTCACTACGACGAACAGGACACGCCCCGCTGCCCCCGGCACCCGGATAAGACCCTGCAAGTCGTGAGATGAAACTCGGCGACCTGGTGGGCAAACCGGCCTCCGGGCTTGGCGTCAGGTTCGGTCTCGTGGGCATGGCGCGTAAGCTCCTTTATACGGGGACTTGTTTGTAATCCAGTTTCCCGAATATTTTTCCTAACACACATCTGAAGGATGCCCATATCCGATGCTTCCTTTTGCTCGATCCAAATAGGCAGGCACTCGAGGATATCACTGGCCTATGGGGATCTTGAATCTTCGGGTCTTCTGCGGAATCCATGAGTAGCGATTCCGGCTCCACTTGCTATCATGCTCATACACCGTCTGCCGGGGGAAACTCCTTGGACAGAGCCCGCCAATGCTCGCAGGCATAAGTACGACCTTGGTCTGGAAAAATTAGGCATGGAGATAGAAAACATAATCAATGCCATTCGGAATGGTCGGGTGAGGATAACCGACCATGCCGATGAAGAAGCAGACGATGACAACCTGACATACGAAGAAATCTATTTGTCGGTAGTTCAAGGTGAGGTCATCGAGGATTATCCTAAAGATAAACCATACCCAAGCTGTTTGATTCTGGGTAGAAATTTCTCGGGAGACGCAATCCACAGCGTTTGGGCTTATAATCCGGAAAACCGATGGGCGGTATTGATTACGGTTTATCGGCCGGATACTGAACGGTGGATTGATTGGAGAGTAAGGGTGAAAAAATGAGGCCATTCGAGAAGTGTCCTGTGTGTGGTGGTGAGGTGGAAACCAAACAGGTGGAAAAGCTGCTGAGAGGTGGAAGAAATACGGTTTCCATGAAAGTCGCTGCCGAGGTGTGTCTCCATTGTGGAGAGAGGCTGTATGCCGAGGATGTAGTCAAATCATTCGAGGAAATTCGAGGCAAATTACGCAAGCAGGAATTCAGCTGTTTGAAAATGCTTGGGCAGTCATTTACGGTTGCAGAAAATTGGCCTAACAAAGCCATTCGACCGACCGTGTGACTCACCGCTTTGCTTGAGGTCGAACAGTGACTGACGGCAAGCCTTTACTCCTGAAACCAATCATCCGGGAGGCGTTGTAACGGGCCAGCCCGGAGGATGCGGTGGCAACCCCTCGGTTACACCGAGCCCCACGGGTTTCCGCCGATACCCAGGTAAAATTGCCGCCGCACTCCAAAACGTCCGGTGGTACCCTTCCATGATCGTCAGCGGTCTGAAATCCATAAAGAGCCGAAGATTGAAGCATGACCGGATTACACCCCCACTTCGTTACTGACTCCGATGGCAAGCGCCTATCAGTCTTACTACCCATTGCGGAGTACACTGCTCTAATAGAGTGGCTTGAAGGCTTGGAAGACTTAGAAGCTGCACGCAAGGTCTCGGGTGAACCGACCATCCCGTGGGAAAGGGTCAAGACGGAGCTGGGCCTTGAATGACCTATCACATCGAGATCAAGCGCAGTGCTTCACCAAGCCCTACTGGTGTTACCCCGCGACATGCAAGGACGCATAGGCGCGACGATCGACAGGTTGGCATCCAACCCACGCGGGTCAGGCACCCGCAAAATAAGCGGTAGTGACATCCTGTACCGCCTGCGGGTCGGCGACTATCGCGTGGTCTATGAGATCCGTGACGACCGACTGCTAATCCATATCATCAAGGTTGGACACCGCCGGAACATTTATCGCCGGTAACACGCTCCGGATGCCGGCAGGTCCTCCGGACCCGTTCCGCGGCTGGTTCCCACGCTCCAGCGTGGGAGCAGATCCCGACGCTCCGGCGTCGATCAAGCCCCGCTGTGGGTAATATTGAGTGATCCACGGACAGGCCGCAGTAGGACCACGGCCGTTTTTGGTCCGCACAGCGGACCCTACCGCGGTAGGGTCCGCTGTGCGGACCATTAGATTGTGCGAACCATTGCGAAAGTGTCGGCGAAGAATCCCCAGCGCGGACCACCGGGGCATTATTCCCCAACGGTATGCTCGATGTCGGTGAAGCCGTAGGGTCCGCTGTGCGGACCATTAGATTATGCGAACCATTGCGAAAGTGTCGGCGAAGAATCCCCAACGCGGACCGTCGGAGCATGATTCCCCAACGGTATGCTCGGTGTCGGTGAAGCCGTAGGGTCCGCTGTGCGGACCATTAGATTGCGAACCATTGCGAAAATGTCGGCGAAGAATCCCCGGCGCGGACCGTCGGAGCATTATTCCCCAACGGTATGCTCGATGTCGGTGAAGCACAGCTCCGTGCAGCCCCATTCCGCTGTATACATCCCGTTCCGAAGATAACGATGAAACGAGGACCAGGGCCATTTCACGGCGCAGTCCGCGTATCCATGCCTGACCGGATTGTAGTGGATGTAATTCAGGTGGCGCTGAAAATCCCGCTCGTCGCGGATTGTGTGTTCCCAAAAACGCCGTTGCAAAACCCCGCGGCGACGGTTGCTCCTACGTGACAGGGATATAACTTGCTCGGTGCCTCCGCTTTCAAGCCAGGCCTTCGTAAACTCCTTTTTGAGCCATGCCCAGCGCGTCGAATAGTCGCTGTCGCCGTCTGGGAGGGTCCAGATTGTGTGCAGATGATCCGGAAGCAGAACGGTAGCGGGGATCTTGAACGGCCAGCGCTCTCTGCACGCCGACATGACGGAGCGCAGGATGCGACGGCCGTCAGATGTTGTCAGGATAGGTGCCCGACCTTCGGTGACCAGGGTGAAGAAGACGGTTCCGCCCGGTTGGTATACCCGCCGCCAGCTGGTCAATGGCACCGCTCCTTTGTGTTGAGTGTCGAGTGATCCACGGGCAGGCCGCAGTGGAACCACAGCCGTTTTTGGTCCGCACAGCGGACCCTACCACTACCCGGTGCCGGCAAGCCGGCGGATCGGCTCGTGACAATCGGGTAATCATAAGCTATTACTTATATCACTTATCAGAAATATTGACTATTAATTATAGTTGCATTCCCTAATAATGCCGCCAGGTTCCGTCGCGGGGCACCCGGCAGACGGGACCCCGGTTTCAATGCCGGCAGTAGTGCCGGCTTCACTATCCAATCCCAAGAGGACATATGCCAATGGCCAAGACTTACAGTGCGGGCGTCAAAGAATACCGCGAGACTTACTGGATGCCCGATTACACGCCGAAGGACACCGACATCCTGGCGTGCTTCAAGATCACCCCCCAGCCGGGCGTGCCCCGTGAAGAGGCCGCTGCCGCCGTCGCCGCCGAGTCCTCCACCGGGACCTGGACCACCGTGTGGACCGATCTGCTGACCGACCTGGACCACTACAAGGGCCGCGCCTACGCCATCGAGGATGTACCCGGTGACGACGAGTGCTACTACGCCTTCATCGCCTATCCCATCGACCTGTTCGAGGAAGGCTCGGTGGTCAACGTCTTCACCTCCCTGGTCGGCAACGTATTCGGCTTCAAGGCCGTGCGTACCCTGCGCCTGGAGGACGTGCGTTTCCCCATCGCCTACGTCATGACCTGCAACGGCCCGCCCCACGGCATCCAGGTCGAGCGCGACAAATTCAACAAGTACGGCCGCGCCCTGTTGGGCTGCACCATCAAGCCCAAGCTGGGCCTGTCCGCCAAGAACTACGGTCGCGCCGTCTATGAATGCCTGCGCGGCGGTCTCGACCTGACCAAGGACGACGAGAACGTCAACTCCCAGCCCTTCATGCGTTGGCGTAACCGCTTCGAGTTCGTCATGGAGGCGATCCACAAGGCCGAGAAAGAGACCGGCGAGCGTAAGGGCCACTATCTGAACGTCACCGCCCCGACGCCGGAAGAGATGTACAAGCGCGCCGAGTTCGCCAAGGAACTGGGCGCCCCCATCATCATGCACGACTTCCTGACCGGCGGCTTCACGGCCAACACCGGCCTGGCCCAGTGGTGTCGCGACAACGGTATTCTGCTGCATATCCACCGCGCCATGCATGCGGTGCTCGACCGTCATCCGCGCCACGGTATCCACTTCCGTGTGCTGGCCAAGGCCCTGCGCCTGTCCGGCGGTGACCACCTGCACTCCGGCACCGTCGTCGGCAAGCTCGAAGGCGACCGCGACGCGACCCTGGGCTGGATCGACATCATGCGCGATTCCTTCATCAAGGAAGACCGCAGCCGCGGTATCTTCTTCGATCAGGACTGGGGTTCCATGCCGGGTGTGTTCCCGGTGGCGTCGGGCGGTATCCATGTCTGGCACATGCCGGCCCTGGTCACCATCTTCGGCGACGACGCCTGTCTGCAGTTCGGTGGTGGCACCCTGGGCCATCCTTGGGGCAACGCCGCCGGCGCCGCGGCCAACCGCGTCGCCTTGGAAGCCTGCGTCGAGGCCCGCAACCAGGGCATTCCTGTCGAGAAGGAAGGCAAGGAAGTCCTCACCAAGGCCGCCGCCTCCAGCCCCGAGCTCAAGGCCGCCATGGAGACCTGGAAAGAGATTAAGTTCGAGTTCGATACCGTCGATAAGCTGGATGTAGCCCACAAGTAGGGGCGATCCTTGTGATCGCCTAGCATGATCGTCCGGCGCGATCGCCCGGCATGATTGCCCGGCGCGATCGCCCGACACCGACACGCACCCAGCGACACTATCCGAATTTCGAACTATCCTTAAAGTAGAGGAACAAGCCAATGAGCGATATGCAAGACTATGCGTCCAGCCTGAGCGACGTGAACAGCCGCAAGTTCGAGACCTTCTCCTATCTCCCGGAGATGGGCAAAGACCAGATCCGCAAGCAGGTGGAATACATCGTGTCCAAGGGCTGGAATCCGGCCGTCGAGCACACCGAGCCGGAGAACGCCTTCAGCCACTACTGGTACATGTGGAAGCTGCCCATGTTCGGCGAGACCGACGTGGACACGGTGCTGGCCGAGGCCGAAGCCTGCCACAAGGCCCACCCCAACAACCATGTGCGTCTGATCGGCTTCGACAACTACGCCCAGTCCAAGGGCGCCGAGATGGTCGTCTTCCGCGGCAAGCCCGTGTGATGTCCGTTCAGGCAACGCCTGAATGAGACACCCCCTGCTCCGCAATGCGGGGTAGGGGTTTTTGTTGAACTGCCAAGGTGCCAAGGGCGTGAAGAAGGACTCGATTTGAACCACGGAGACACAGAGGGCACAGAGAGAAATTACTCCCGAATATCGTCCTACCGAAGCGTCCAACTGCCTGTGAGTCTGTAGACGAAGGAAGCTCTCTTAGCCGTTGCACGCGAAGCCGATCTTTTCTTCCTACAGTATCTCTCGTTCCCACGCGCCGCGTGGGAACGCCGAAGCTCCGCGCTGCGGAGAGTCAGAGGTGCCATGAGCCGTAGCCGTACCCTACTGCCGAACCGCAAGCGCCGCATATCATGACAATCAGCGTGCTGGAAAGGCTACCGAAGAATAGGCGCCCCAAAACGGAGTAAATATACCTGGAAGCAATCACCTGGCACCCGACACTTATCCTTACACGTCATTCTAAATCGGAGGGCATATGGGCCTGAGCATGAAATTCAACCTGGTGCTGATCCCGCTTTCGGCACTGGGTGTCTGGGTGTCCGGCTATTCTACACATAAACTGCTGGAGCAGAACGCACGCGAGGAAGTTCTGTTGAATGCCAGGATTATGATGGAAATGGCGCAGTCTATCCGTCGCTATACGGTCGACGAGGTTAGGCCTTTGCTGACCTCGCGGATGAAAAATACCTTTCTGCCACAGGCCGTGTCGGCCTATGCGGCAACCAAAAGTTTCGAGGGTATACGCGGAGCCTACCCGGAATATACGTATAAGGAGGCGGCCCTGAATCCCACCAACCCAATCGATCGTGCAACGGATTGGGAGACAGACGCGATCAAATATTTTGTCCATAATCCAAACGAACCGGAGATTGTCGGTGAGCGCGATGCCCTGACCGGGAATATGTTGTTTATTGCCCGGCCCATCCGGATCGAGAATCCAGGCTGTTTGACCTGTCACAGCACACCGGCCAAGGCACCCGCTCCGATGATCGCTCGCTATGGCGATGATAACGGCTTTGGCTGGCAGCTCAATGAGGTCGTCGGGGCACAGGTGGTTTCGATACCCATGACAACCCCCCTCGATAGAGCCAACCACGCATTTTTGTCATTCATGAGTAGGCTGGTCGGATTATTCTTGATCCTCGTCTCGGTCGGCAATCTGATGCTGTATTTTATTGTGATCAGACCGGTCAATCGGATGACGAAGATGGCGGATCAGATGAGCAAGGGTCAGGATGCTCCTGTGATGGAGGTGCGTGGAAATGACCAGATCGCTTCTCTCGGTCATTCATTCAACCGGATGCGATTGAGTATTAGTAGCGCCATGCAGCTATTGGAACAGACCATGGATAGTGAAAAACCAAGTAACCGTTTAGCCCCCCCTGCTACTATGGATGGAAACGAGGAAGGAATCGCACGTAACTGACTAATTCTTCGTTGCATGACTCTGGAAATCTCAAAAACGAGGGGAGGGAGCTAAACGGTTACAAACCCAAAGCAACCATTCCGTATCATGACCGATTACGATGTCTTTCTCTCCCACAACAGCAGTGATAAGCCCACCGTTCGTGCCATCAAGGAGGCGCTTGCCCGCTATGGGCTTGTCTCATGGCTAGACGAGGATGAGCTCCAGCCGGGTGTCCCCTGGCAAAAACTGCTTGAGGTCGGCATCCACAGCTCGCGGAGTGTTGCGGTTTTCATCGCTGGCGATGGCCTGGGTCCATGGGAGGATGAGGAGGTACAGGTGGTACTACGCCTGGCGGTCAAGAATCAGCGGCCGGTGATCCCTGTACTACTACCGGGGGCACCGGAGCAGGTGGACCTGCCCATGTTTCTCTGCGGTCGTACCTGGGTCGATCTGCGCAGTGGGCTGAACAACCTTGGTATCCAGCGCCTTGTCTGGGGCATCACCGGGCAACGTCCACAGTTGTCTCCACCGGCTGAGGGCGCCTCGACACCCATGCCTCTCCACGGGGAAGACAAGCCGTGCATTCACGGTGACAGTTCCGCCGAATACGAGAAAGTATTAGCCGCCATCGAGCGCGAGCTTACGGATTACCTGGGCCCGATAGCCAAGTTTCTGGTCAAAAAATATGTGCTTAAGGCACGTGACATCCGTGACCTATGCCAGCAGCTTGGAACCCATATCCCGGAGACCGAGGACCGCAAACGTTTTATTGCCCACTTCAAGTCATGCGACGCAGGACCTGAAACGGACAGTTCGGTCGTTCAGAGTAAGTCGCCGGCGAGCAGTAACCCAAAACAGCTTGACCCGAGAGAATTGGCTGAGGTGGAGTGTATACTGGCCGTCCATATTGGCCCGATGGCTGAGGTGCTTGTTAAGACCCAAGCCAAGTCGGCAACCAGCCGGGATGATCTGTACGTGCGATTAGCGAAGCAGATTCCTGATGGGAAACAACGCCAGGAATTTCTTGATCAATTGAACCGACAGGGCCGTAGGTTGGGGTGAGGGACGAACCCTAACACCAACAACTACGTGGAATCGAACGTTTGGTCTACGAGAACCGGCAACTGTTTCTGGAGAAATTCAATGAATACCATGACCATCGATGATGAGTCTTGTGCGATCCGGGCATGGTCGGAAGGGCGGATGATCTTCCTGGAGCTCACGGATGGCCGCATCTTTGGGTTCCCGGCGGAACGCTTTAGGATCTTGAGTACAGCCTCCGACGAGCAGTTAAAGGAGGTAAAGCTCGAATTGAATGGTAGCGCGCTTCGTTGGGAAGCGCCTGGACGAGGATCTCACGGTGGCCGGCGTTGTCGCAGGACGCTTTCAGTTGCCGTTTCCCAAGCAAGCCGCGTAGTGCATGTAGGATGTGGTGAGCGCCTGCCCGTTGCCCCAAGAACGCCTGCCTGTGCTGGCCTACCTACTTCCCCAGGGATAGATCCAAACACGGCAGACAAGGGGCAGGCAGCGAACCGCATCGATGGAAATGGAACGCAACTGATGCGGTTCGTGTTACTCACCGCATCCTACGAGCTAGATTTCGCGCATGAGACGCTTTGCTTGGAATTCAGAAAAGAACACTCAACTGATCCAGGAGCGCCACGTATCCTTTGAACGGGTTGTTTATCATATTGAAAACAATGGAGTGTTGAATATTATAGGGCACCCGAACCCAACAAAATATCCCAATCAGAAAATGTTCATTGTGAATATGGGGAATTACGTCTACTTGGTTCCATTCGTTGAAAATGAGGCGGAAATTTTCTTGAAAACCATCATTCTCTCGTTCCCACGCGCCGCGTGGGAACGCCGAAGCTCCGCGCTGCGGAGAGTTTCAAAGGCGCCATGAGCCGTAGCCGTACCCTACTGCCGAACCGCAAGCGCTGCATATCATGACAATCAGCGTGCTGGAAAGGCTACCGAAGAACAGGCGCCCCAAAACGGAGTAAATATACCTGGAAGCAATCACCTGGCACCGCAGAAGAAGACACAAAACGAGGCCAAGCGGGAGGATAAACAGGAGACAAAC
>NZ_SMSC01000036.1:0-36791 GCF_004359955.1 Candidatus Thiosymbion oneisti | reverse complement strand
ATGAAATAAATTGACATCTATTTTTTTGGCGTTACATTTATATCAGTCTAGCGCAATAGCTGGACTAAGTAGGCTATCTCCTCCAGATCTGATCCGACAGGATCCACCCCACCACCGCGAGGCGCATCGACCCTGCCTAGAATCGCTATCTGTGGCTCGTTCCCACGCTCCAGCGGCGCGTATCTCGTGACGCTGGTGCGTCAGGATTGGCTTCCACGCCGGAGAGACTGTGAAAGAATTCGCCATCGACCCGTTGCCACAATGAAACCGACCTCAGCCGGGTGGATCAACCCCTGGGTATGCCGGCCATGAAGACCACGGCTTCCCCAGAGCGGGAAATAGAGCAGGAAATCCGGTAGTCCAGTCCGTGCGGGACCAGGAATACGCCTCCGCGCCCGAGCTCGAGTCCCTCAAGGCCCCCTTCAAGACCTGTGGCCGAGACGGCCACCTCGCCTTGGATCACCACACCCAGCGCCGGACTATGGTCGGCCGCACTTGCATAGGGCCGCGCGGCGGTTATCCGCAGGCGCGAAAGTATGAACTCCTGGGACGGGGTCTCATAAACCACCCGTTCCTCCGCGGGTCCCAGTCCCTTCCCCATGACCTTTACCTTGCCGGCGTCGAAGGTCAGGATCCGCAGTAGCTCGTCCACATCCGTGTGCTTGGCCGTCAGCCCACCGCGCAGCACATTGTTGGAGTTGGCCATGATCTCCACCCCGGCCCCCTGGAGGTAGGCATGGAGCTCGCCGGCAGGGAGGTACATCGCCTCCCCGGGCAGCAGATGCACCAGATTCAGGAGAAACAGGGAAAACAGCCCTCTGTCTCGGTGGCCGTCGTTCGAAAACACGGAATCCGCCCGCAAGACCCAGTATTCCGTTTGTTCCTTGGAGAATGCCTGACGGGCGGCTTCCTCCTGCAACCGCCGCACCAAGGGCGTAAGGATGGCGTCGACCTCGGTCTGGTCCATGCGCATGACCCGAGTATAGAGGTCCCTCAGCAACTCCCTGGTCGGGCGATCATCGGCCGCCAGGTCACACAGCTCTGGGACCGATGCCAAGACGGCACCGAGCTCATCCAGCGGACGAAAACCGCACAAGGCATAAAACTCGGTCAAGGCCACAATCAGCTCGGGCTTGTGGTTGTCGTCATGATAGTTGCGGTTCGGGGCGTCCGAGCGGATACCCAGCCGATTCTCGCGCTCGAAGCCTGCCTGCGCCTGCCGTTTATCGGGGTGGGCCTGGATCGAGAGGGGCTGAGCAGCGGCCAGGATCTTCAACAGAAACGGCAGCCTGCCGCCGAACCGCTCGGCATCTCTCCGGCCCAACACCACCTCCGCAGCACCGCGCAACAGCAGTGGCAAGGGTACCTCCGAAGCGCCCACCCGGGCCACCGCGGGCAGCTCGGCATGGGCACCAATCCAGAGTTCCGCATAGGGCTTCTGCTCCGGGTTCGGAACCCCGATCAGATCAGGGATGTAATCTGGATCGCCCCAAGCATAGTGCTGGACCCCGCAGCGCAGGACTAAGGGTCTTGGTCGCCGGAGGAAATCCGCGACGGTCGTCGCGGATACCGATTGGTTCATTGGGAGATTCCCGTTAGCAGGTTGTCGAGTACGCCAAAAAACCATCCGGGAAGTCCACGACCCTAAGAGGCTGTCTAAAAACCAACTAACCTGTAGGGTGGGCTGTGCCCACCAAATACTACGCCTGACCGGTGGGCACAGCCCACTACGGATACGATTTCATAAAAATCAATGACTTAGTTTTTAGACAGCCTCTAAGACAGTACCCGTGGCTCGAGCGTCGATGTCGGACCGGGTGCAATCCTATACCACATCCCAAGCCTGGGAGCTTTTCCGGGGATCCACTCAGCCCCCGCTATGCTGTGCCAACCACTGGTGGCCTTTGTCGGTCAGGCGGTATTTTTGCAGGCGGCTGTTGGGCTTGTCGGGGATGGTCATGGCAATCGAGCCATCGTCCAGGGCCGGTTTGAGGTAGCGCTCGTGGAAGGATTTGCGATCCAGCAGGCCGAGGGCGGTTTGCAGCACCTCGCGAGTCATTTCTCCCTGGATCACCGAAAGCAGCTCCCCGACTTGGGGGGTGACTTGGGGGGTGACTTGGGGGGTGACTTGGAGGTCGGAGATCATTACGGCATCCAAGATCCTCCGCAGCATGAAGGTGATGAAGGGCGCGGAGTCGGTTTGGTCGGTGCTCTCCTGCAACGCTTGATAATACTTGGCCTGGTGCTCGAAGACCAGGCTTTCCACCGGAATATCCGCGAACAGGGGATTCCAGCGGGCCAGAATCAGGCCCTGCCACAACCGCCCCATGCGACCATTGCCATCGGCAAAGGGGTGGATGAACTCGAATTCGTAGTGAAAGACCGAGCTGGAGATGAACGGATGCGTATCGGTTGTGGCCAGCCATCGCAACAGGTCGCCCATCAATTGTGGCACCCGGTCCGCCGGGGGAGCCATGTGGATCACCTGACTGTCCGCCATGACCCCCACGCCACCGCGCCGGTACATTCCGGCCTCGTCGATCAACCCCGACATCAGAGTGCGATGCGCTTCCAGCAGATCCTTTTCCGTCTCTGGCCGCCAGCGCTCGAAACGATCGTATGCGACCAAGGCGTTTCTCACCTCCTGCACCTCGCGAGGCGGGGCGATGACCCGCTTGCCCTCCAGAATCGCGGTAATCTGCGCTTCGCTCAGGGTATTGCCCTCGATGGCCAGTGAACCGCGAATAGTGCGGATGCGGTTGATGCGCCGCAGTCGCAGTACCCTGGCCTGATCGGCGAGCACGGTCAGCCGCCCGACAGCCTCGCTGATTTCGGCGACCCGATTCAGGATCTCCGGGGTGATGGTGTAGGGTGGCTGATAACCTGTACCAGCTCCCTGATTGCCTGAAAGGTCGCCATCCATTGCCGGTGTCACAGCTTTGTCACAGCCTGCCGGTGGGTGAGGGTGAATTCAAGCTGGAAGGCGCGGTCATCGGGTGATCAGCCTCCTTTGGGCGCGGGCCGCCCGAATGACATTGCGGTTGGCGGTGAAGACCTGAATACAGGGAACCGTGGCGAAATCGCCATCATCGGTGATGACCTGCACCACGCCATGGCTTCGCATGGATTCGAGGATAAAGAGATCATAGCCATCGACCTTTTCGGTTTGCAGACGGTTCAGTGCGGCGTTGGCCGTGGGCGCGTCGATGGTGACGGTCAATGGCTCGGCAAGTATAGTAACGAGCCCGCATGCAGCTTGAACCTCCGCAAACATGCGTGCCCTTTCGGCAGGGAGATTATGACGATATTCTTTGGTGCCGATCTGGCCGTTGGCGACTTCGTAAATTTCACGTTCTGCTTTTTCGATAAGATGGGTCAGTTCCGCCAAACTCAGCCCGGATTGGAAAATTCGCGCACCCGCGCCGAGAGCGGCCTTGGTATAGATGGGATAATTGGAGGTCTGATAATCAGCTGGGGGGCGTGCGCTCTGGCTGGCCCTGGAATAGGTCAACCAGTACCAGACATTGGTGTCCACCAGAAACGCATCCTCGGCCCCGGGGGTATCGGCGGTGATGTCGACCACATCGGCTTGCACGGTATAGTTGATCGCCATCAGCCCGACTCCCTGGCCTGCTGTTCCAAAATGTCATCGACGATTTTGCGGTAATCCTTGTCACCGTGATATTTGGCGGCGTTTTCGATAACCCGTTCGACCACCAGCCTGCCGGTCTCGTTGAGATGCTCGATCTGCAGCAGGCGGCGCAGGTCGGCCTCGGCGATGTCCTTCAACAACTGGCCAATCGCGAAGTTGAAAAAGGGCGAGGCGAACTGGTTTACCCCCGCGAAGTCGAGGGTAACGGTTTCACCGTTTTGCAACGCGCCACGGATGGCGTCGTAAATCTTTTGCCCGTCCTCCCTGATGATGCCGCGAGGGCCGATCTGGTCCTTGATGGATAGTTTCATGGTTCTGTTCTCTTTCTAAGGGCTATTCGGCCTCGTCACGGAACCGGTAGAGGTTCTCGTCACAGCGCAGGGTGATGTGCATCACCGTGCCTTCAAAGGCAAAATCGCGATTTTCGTACCGTTCGCCGTCTTTATCGACAATGGCATAGCCATCGTTACTGTAAATCTCCAATTTGCCCTGATTGAGCCGGGCGAACTCCTTGAGCAAGTCTAGGCCCAGACCTCGGGCGACACCGCCTGTGCAGGTACTGTTGCCGCGCTCAAAGGCCCATTTCAGGCAGGCAGCTCCCGATAGTTTTGACACCAAGGCATCTTCCACATGTTGGCGGAGAAAAAAGCGCACGTTAGCGGGGATTCCTCGACCAAAATCAACGGCGGAAAGGATCAGGTTGTTTTGCCTCCGGTAATGCTGACCACAGGAAAAGACGCCGATCTCCGTACCGCTGTGTTCAAAAGCATTGCTGTAAATTTCCCACATGCGCCCAGCAATAGCGTCACGCAGCCGATCACTGACATGCACCCAACCCTTGCCGATCCAGTTGTAAGTCAGATAATCCATAATTCCATTCATATCGAGTGCCTTATCTTCGCGATACGGAATGGAATTGCCGTCCCATCCTGAAGATGGGTAGGCAAACGTACCTGCAAATCCGTTCTGGCAAAGATTGGCCATGACCGCGCTGTGGTGAAGCGTACTCCGGTCGAAGGTGACCGTTTTCCACCGCGATTGGATCAACCGCGCCAGACCGCCGAGAAAAGCAACGGCATTGGGCCGCAGAAAATCACAATGGGAAAAGTCGAAACGAATATCCTCGAAGTAGTCATTCGTCTCACTCCAGATCCCGAACAGCCGCGCGAAATCGTGCGGACCGTCGTTCAGGGTTGGAATCCGGATGACCTTCTGCGCCATGCCTACAGCTTCTCCCGGAAGGTATTGTCGAGACGGCTCTCCAGATCGCCTCATCCGCGATTCCTCTCCGCCTCTTCGCCCCATTCCACCAGCTTTTGCCGCAACAGCTCCTTGTCCGGCAGGTAGAGCCGGTACTCCTGGGCGTGGATGTTGGCGTCCTCGGGCAGGGTGATTTCCACCAGGGCGTCGTGCTTCTTCCGGCACAGGATGATCCCGACGGTCGGGTGTTCGTCGTCGAGCTTCACGAAGCGGTCGAAGTAGTTGACGTACATCTGCATCTGGCCCAGGTGCTGGTGGGTCAGCTTGCCGATCTTGAGGTCGATGAGCACATAGCAGCGCAGCAGGCGGTTGTATAAGACCAGATCGACGAAGAAATGCTCCTCGTCGAAGGTGAAGCGCTTCTGCCGAGCCTCGAAGAGGAAGCCCTTGCCCAGCTCCAGCAGGAAGTGTTCGAGCTTATCGATGATGGCGGTTTCGAGGTCGGATTCCGAATATTTCGCCTGTTCGTCGAGGCCGAGAAACTCCAGCACATAGGGCTCCTTGAGCAGATCTTCGGGCTGGGCCACGATCTGCCCTTCCGCCGCCAGCTTGCGGACGCCATCCTTGTCGCGGCTCAAAGCAAGCCGTTCGTAGAGGCCGGAGTTAAACTGGCATTTGAGTTCCGGCAGAGACCAGTCGTTGGAGTCCGCCTCGATTTCGTAGAAGCGGCGCTCATCCAGGTTGTCGATGGAGGTCAGGAAGACGTATTGCGACCAGCTCAGACTGAAGGGCGCGACCAATTTCCCAGATGGTATCTGGGATTTTGAAGTGCCGGGGAATTTCCCAGATGGCATCTGGGATTTTCCATCGGGTAGAAATATCGCTGACTGTGCCTGCGCAATCCGGAGCGTTCTGTCCTGATAGGTCAAGTAGAACCTACGCATGTACTCCAGGTTGGAACGGGAGAAGCCCCGCCCGAACTCCGCCGTCAACTCCGCGGAGAGCGCCTTGAGCAGCGCTTTACCATACTCCGCCCGTTTTGATCCTTGTTGCTCGTGCTCGACAATGCGCCGTCCGATCTCGAAGTTGGTCAGCACCTGGATGAGGTCTACGGAATGGACCACCGCTGTGCGGGCGGAGAGGATCAATTCCCGGATGTTTTTCAGGAGGTCCTTCATTGACCGTTCCCCCGGCCGGCAATCATCATCGGCCGCTCCGCTGGGCGTCGATCTCACGGGCGATCTCTTCGTCGGTGTAGGTTCGCATGGACAGTAGCCTATTGTGGGAGTCGATACATGTGAACACGGCAGTCCGTTGGGAGGAGGCATGTCCGGTTCATCCTTGCAAGGGATTGACAATTTCCAGCGATTCAATCCGTTGGCTGTGTTGCAGGTCTTCGGTGTAGAGGGTTCGGCAGCCGGACTCCAATGCGGCGGCGATGATCTGGCTGTCCCAGATCGAAAAACCATAGCGGTCGCGAATCTGCCAGGCCCGGCGCACGACGGGTTCGTCGAGCGGTTGCAGCCGCACATAGCTCAGGATTGTGTCCAGGTTTTCCTGAATCCAGCGATCCGTCTGTCCGGAGCGCAGCATGACACTGTAATACTCTGCCACCACTTGAGGGCTGATGACACCTGCGTTCAGGTTTTCGACCAACTCCAGCGCAATGCCGTGGCGTGGCTCGCCCGGCTTTCGCAAGTGCGCGTAAATCCAGATGTTGGTATCGATGAAGCTACCGCCGTGCATTGCGCTCTTCCCTTGAAGGGATATCGATCACATCCACATCGGCAATGTTGAATTTGGGCCGTTCGCGGGCGGGAACCGCCTGCGCCATTTCATCCAAGGGCCAGAGGATATATTCCACCCGGCGGTGGCGCAGTTCTTCGGGCACGGGAATGGCGTCGGGGGCGTCTTCGAGAATCCGGCGGATGGATTGCATGATTATTCTCCTGGTGCATTTTCGGAAAGTAGGTAGGATGGGCAAAGCAAGCGCCCATCAGGATGGTTTTAAAGTTTCGGTTATCCGGCAGAGGTTTCCGGACCGCGACTGTTTGTAGGATGCACCAAGCGCAGCGTGCCCATCAACAAGGAGCACCTTCCGGCAGGCAGGCGCCGTAGCCAACAAAGGTGTTGGGCACGGCACGCCGCCACACGGCATGTCTTTGCCCAGCCTGCATGCTTGTCCTGGAACAGAATATCGCTCAGGGTGCACACCACGCAGCGCGCCTTTGCCCAACCTACGATTCTCCCGGTTATCAGCTACCATCACCGGCAACCGGAAGCCGCAAGTCTTGGGTTGGAAAGCAACCTTTGAGTAAAATCCTCGCTCTGGGAACTCCCCCGCAAATCAGTGGTCTTTTCCGAGGTTTTTCCAAAATCCACCTGCAACGGAGATAACGATAAGGGGCTTGTGCATGATCGAGGTACGACGACTCACCCGCAGCTATGGCGACCTGAAGGCCGTGGACGATGTCTCGTTCGACATCGGCCGCTCCGAGGTCGTGGGTCTGCTGGGCCACAACGGGGCCGGCAAGACCACCGTCATGAAGATGCTTACCGGTTACCTGGAGCCGGATGCCGGCGCTATCCGCATCGAGGGTCTCGATATCCGCGCGCAACGGCGTGAAGCCCAGAAGCGTATCGGTTATCTAGCGGAGAACTGCCCCCTGTACCCGGAGATGACGGTGATCGACTATCTGGATTACCAGGCGACCCTCCATGGGGTGCCGGAATCTGAACGTCCCGCCGCGATCCGCGCGGCCATCGAGCGCACGGAGCTGGCGCCCAAGGCGGACCAGGTCATCGCCACCCTCTCGCGCGGTTACCGCCAGCGCGTCGGTGTGGCCCAGGCCATCCTGCACCGGCCGACCGTCCTGATCCTGGACGAGCCCACCAACGGACTCGATCCATCCCAGATTCAGCACGTGCGGACCCTGATGCGGGAGCTGGCCGAAAGCGCGACCCTGATCCTGTCGACCCATATCCTGCAGGAGGTCGAAGCGGTCTGCGACCGGGTGCTCATCATGCACGCCGGGCGACTGGCCCTGGACTCGGACCTCGCCGCCCTGAGCAACCCGCAGCGTCTGCTGGTCTCCCTGGAGCAGGCCCCCACGCAAGTGGTTCCGACGCTGATGGCGCTGGACCCGGTAACCGCCGTGGAGCCCCTGGAGAGTCCGGATGGCGAGAGCCCGGATGGCCGCTACCGCTATGCCCTGGATACCGCCGACCCGGCGGCCACGGCGCCGGTGGTCGCCCGTGCGGTGAGTACGGCCGGTTGGGACCTGTACCGCCTGCAACCGGAGGTCCGGGATCTGGAGACCCTATTCGGCGCAGTCAGCCGGCATCAGAAGGCCTAGGGGGTGTTCTCAATCTGGGGTTCTTACTTGCATTAGAACCACGGATAGACACGGATAAACACAGATTGTGATCCGTGTTTATCCGTGTCCATCCGTGGTTCTTCGGTGCGGTTCGTTGCTCGGGATGACAGGAAACTTTTGATGAAACGGGGTATCTAGTCCCATGCATGAGGTCATATCCATCGCCCGCAAGGAGCTGTGGGGCTTCTTCGCCTCGCCGGTGGCCTACATCTTTCTCGGTGCCTTCCTGGCGGTAAACCTATTCGTCTTCTTTTGGGTGGAGGCCTTCTTCGCCCGCAACCTGGCGGACACCCGCTCCCTGTTCGAGTGGATGCCGGTACTGCTGATCTTTCTGGTAGCGGCGCTGACCATGCGCCTGTGGAGTGAGGAGCGCCGCGCCGGCACCCTGGAGACCCTGTTCACCCTGCCGGTCTCGCCCCTGCGCCTGGTGCTGGGCAAATTCCTGGCGGCCCTGGCCCTGGTGGCGGTGGCCCTGGTGCTCACGCTGCCCTTGCCCATGACCATCTCGTTCCTGGGCCCCCTGGACTGGGGACCCGTGCTCGGGGCCTATCTCGCCACCCTGCTGCTGGCGGCGGCCTACATCGCCATCGGCCTCTTTGTCTCCGCCCGCACGGATAACCCCATCGTCAGCCTCATCGGGAGCACCCTGCTGTGCGGGCTGTTCTTCCTCCTGGGCTCGGAGACCCTGACGGGTCTGTTGGGACACCGCGGCGGTGAGGTCCTGGAGCTACTGGGCAGCGGCTCACGCTTCGAGTCTATCACCCGCGGCGTCATCGACCTGCGGGATCTCTACTTCTATCTCAGCATCGTCGGCCTGTTTCTGGCCCTCAATGTCTACGCCCTGGAGCGGCTGCGCTGGGCCGGGGCCACCGCACCTCCCGCTCGCCACCGGCGTTGGGCCTTGGTCACCGGGCTGCTCGCGGCCAATCTCCTGGCCGCCAATCTGTGGCTACACCAGATCGGTTGGGCACGCGCGGATATCACCCAAGGGCGGGTCTACTCCATCTCCGAGGCCACCCGCAACTACCTGGCCCAGCTCCGCGAGCCCCTGCTGATCCGCGGCTATTTCAGCGCCCGCACCCATCCCCTACTGGCGCCCCTGGTCCCTCAAATCCGCGACCTGCTGCGGGAATACGAGCTCGCCGGTGGCGGCCAGGTGCAGGTGGAGTTCATCGATCCGATGGAGGAGCCCGAGCTGGAGCGGGAGGCCGGGGAGCGTTACGGCATCCGCCCGGTGGCCTTCCAAACCGCCAGCAAGTACCAGGCGGCCGTGGTCAACTCCTATTTCGACCTGCTAGTCCAGTACGGTGGTCAACATGAAAAACTAGGCTTCCGTGACCTCATCGAGCTCAAGGATCCGGGCGCGGGGGACCTGGAGGTGCGCCTGCGCAATCCGGAATACGACCTCACCCGGACCATCAAAAAGCTGCTCTACGGTTACCGGGGTGGCGGCGACATCTTCCAGGGGCTGACCAAGCCGGTGAATTTCCACGGCTATATCTCGGCGGCCGACAAGCTGCCGGAACCCCTGCCCGGTCTGCGGAAAGAACTGGAAGCGGTACTCACCGAGCTGGCGGAAAAGGCCAACGGCAAGTTCACATTCGACATCCGGGACCCGGATGCCGGCGACGGTGCCTTGGGGCAGGAGATCGCGGAACGCTTCGGCTTCCGGCCCCTGGTCCTGGGCCTGCTGGACCCCCGGACCTTCTACTTCTATATGGTCCTGGAATCCGGTGACCAGGCTATCCCTATTCCCCTCCCCGAAGCGCTCGACCAGGCCGGGCTGCAACGGGCCATCGAGGCCGGAATCAAGCGCTTCGCCCCGGGTTTCCTCAAGACGGTGGCCCTCTATACCCCGCCCCAGGCCGGTGGTGGCTTCATGGGGGCGGCGGTCGGCCCGAGCTACAGCGCCCTGGAGGAGCACCTGACGGCCAACCAGGCCCTGAAGAAGACAGAGCTCGACCAGGGCACCGTCCCTGAAGACGCGGATCTGTTGCTGGTGGCCGGACCCGAAAGCCTGGACGAGAAACAGGTCTTCGCCATCGATCAGTTCCTAATGCAGGGAGGGACCGTGATCCTCGCCGCTTCGCCTTACCACCTGAACCTGGGAGGCAACGCCATCGGGGCCCGCTCCCGGCCGACGGGCCTGGAAGCGTGGCTGGCGTACCAGGGCGTCGAGCTCGAGTCGACCCTGGTGCTGGATCGCCAGAGTACGCCTTTCCCGATCCCCGTCCAGCGCCAGGTGGCGGGTTTTGTGGTCGAAGAGATCCAGAGCTTCGCCTATCCGTACTTCCCGGATATCCGTGCTGAGGGTCTGGATCAGGAGACCGGTATCACCTCCGGGCTCGGCCAGATCACCCTCAACTGGGCCTCGCCGGTGAAGATCGACCCGGAAAAGAACCGGGACCGGCGCGTGGTCGAGCTGCTGAAGAGCTCGGCGGATTCCTGGACCGATGCCTCCGAGGACATTCAGCCCGATTTCGACACCCATGGCCCCCTCGGCTTCGCCGTGGGCGACGACCGGGGCAGCCGGCCCTTGGCGGTAGCGGTCCAGGGCCGTTTTGGCTCCTTCTTCGCCGGTAAGCCTTCGCCCCTGCTGGACGAACCGGAGGCAGCGGCATCCGAAGACGAGGGCGCGGACGCAGCGGCCGCAGAACCCACCGAAGAGCCGGACGCGCCGGTGGAAGCGGCAGCGGAAGCGGCGCCACAACCGCCGATCTCCGGCCTGGTGGAGACCTCTCCCCCGGCGGCCCGGCTGATCCTGATCGGCTCCGCCAGCTTCCTGACGGACACGGCCATCGGCCTCGCCACGGAGGCCACCCGTACCCTTTACACCCAACCCCTGGAGCTGATCCAAAACGCCGTGGATTGGTCCCTGGAGGACCGCGGGCTGCTGAGCCTACGCGGCCGCGGCCAGTACTCGCGGCTGCTGAGGCCCTTGACCCGGCACGGACAGATGATCTGGGAATACCTCAACTATGCCCTGGCCCTGGCGGGTCTCGCCCTCGTCTACGGCCTATATCGGCGCAGTCGCCGCCGGCGCCGGAGCCACTATGAGACGGTCATGTCCGCGGGGAGGTCCTAAGCCATGCAGACGACAACGGAGATCCAGAGAGACACCGCGCCGGCCGAGGGTGTCGCAGAAGCCCCTCTCCCGCCGGGAGAGGGGTTGGGGAGAGGGAGTCAAAAGGCGAGAGGGGATCAAAGGGCGAAGATCGGTGCCTCCCTCACCAATCGGAACCGGAGCGCTTTTTTTTCCCCACTGGTCCTTGGCCTCGGCGCCTTGCTGGTGCTGCAGCTCCTGGTCGCCTTTCTGTTAGGGGTCGGGGAGCAGGAGATGGGACCCGCCGAGTCCCAAGGCCCCCTCCTCGCATTCGATCCGGAACAGGTCACCGGCATCCGCATCCAGTCCCTCGACGGAGAGCCGGTGCTGGTAACCAAGACCCAAGACGGCTGGATCATCCCGGCCCTGCAAGACCTCCCCGCCGCCAAGCATAAGGTGACCGGTCTGCTAGCCAAGCTGGCGGGCCTGCGGAAGGGCTTACCCGTGGCCACCTCGGCAGCGGCCCTGAAGCGCTTCAAGGTCGCCGATCAGACCTTTGAGCGCAAGCTGGTACTGGAGCGTGGCGACGATCCGTCCGCGATCCTTTATCTTGGCGACTCCCCCGGATTTCGGCGCCTGTTGGTGCGCGCCGACGGCGATCAGGCCGTCTACGAGGCGGAGCTCGGCCTCTTCGATGCCCCAGACCAGCCGGATAACTGGAGCGACCGGACCCTGCTCCATCTGAAGCCGGAAGCCGTCCAGCGACTGACGTTCGCAGGATTGACCCTGGAACGCACGGACGACCACTGGCGGCTCACGGACCTGGCCGAGGGTGAAGAGCAGGACCAGCAGGCCGTCAAGGATCGGGTTCGCGCCCTGACCAACATCGACTTTCTCGGCGTATTGGTCAACGGGGACGGACCCGCAGTCGATGCCGAGTCTACCCCGCTCGAGCTCGAGGCCACTCTGGCCGATGGTGAGACCGTCCGCTACCGGATCACCAAGCTCGCGGAAGGCAAGGACTACCTACTCGAGGCCTCCAACCGACCCCAGCGCTTCACCCTCGCCGGCTATGTGGTCGAGGGCCTGACCGACCTGAGTCGAAGCGACCTGCTTAAAAAGCCTGAAGAGGCCGAGGAAAGCGTGGAGGATACTTCTACCGAATCGTCAGCGGCCACGGACGATAAAGCATCCGAGGAAGAGGGCGCCAAAGAAATATCCACTGAGTCACCAGCGGCGGGCAGGTGAAGAGGAGGCGACTCCGGCGACCGATACGCCTATTGTCGAAGTACTTTTTTAGCCGCAAATGAACGCGAATGGGATCAATTCCGAATTTGCGTTCATTTGCGTTTATTTGCGGCAAAAAAGGGATCGGGTGCCCAAGGCAAGCCCTGATCCCGGCGGGACACGATTGGAGAGCTCTAATGAACAACTGGGCTGATTGTTCCGCTGTCGAACAGGATCTTCGGAAGGTAAGCGGTGTCTGGGTGTTTCGCGGTACCCGTGTTCCGGTTTCCGCACTTTTTGAGAATCTCGAAGATGGCGCACAGCTTGCGGATTTTATCGATTGGTTTCCAGGCGTTACTCTGCAACAAGTGCGTGCGGTCCTGGAACATGTGGCTAATACATTAGAGGCTGTACCATATATGCGCTAATATGGATAGCGGATGGTATCCCTGTCGTAGCGCGTAGGATGCGGTGAGTGTGGTAGGTCTCACAGGATGGCATCATGAGGAGGCGCGAACCGCATCTCAGGAGACAGTTGTCAGTTTAGACAGCCTCTAAGATCGGTCCATGAGTCACGACCAGAACTTCAAAAACCTCATCCTGGATTACCCCCGCCAGGCCCTGGCCTTTTTCGCGGCCGAGGAGGCCGCGGATCGCTTGCCCGGTGCCGAGATAGTGCCGGTACGTCAAGAGCAGCTCAAAGACCGACTCGGTGATCGCTTCCGGGAGCTCGATGTTCCCCTGCTGGTCCAGTGGCCCGATGGTCGGCGCGAGGCCCTGTTATTCGTACTCGAAGAAGAAAGCGACCCGCGGCGCTTCTCCATCCACCGCCTGGTGCACTACTGCCTGGACCTCGGGGAGTTATACGAGACCGACCGGGTCGTGCCGGTGGTAATCTTTCTGCGCGGACAGGCGCCCCGGCGAGAGCTGGTATTTGGTACTGAGCGACACGCTTATCTGCGCTTCAACTTCATCGCTTGCGAGCTGGGCACCATCGCCTATGAACGCTTTCGCGACAGTGGCAATATCGTCGCGCGGCTCAATCTGCCGAACATGCGCTATGCGCCGGGGCGTAAGCTGGATGCCTATGCCCAGGCCGTGAGCGGGTTGGCGAACCTCGAAGACGACCCGAAAAAGCAACTGAAATACATCGACTTCATCGACACCTACGGAGATCTGGACGAGAATGAGCGGGCCAGCTACAAACGAGAGTATCCCCAAGAGGCCAAGATCATGATGAGTTTTTCCGAACGTTTCATCGAGCAGGGCAGATTGGAAGGCAGGCAGGAAGGCAGGCAGGAAGGTAGGCTGGAAGGTCAAGCGATGATCCTGCTACGGCAACTGCAACTGAAATTCGGAAACGTGCCCGAAGCGGTGCGCCGCAGAATCGAGCACGCCGACCCGCAGACGCTGCTGGCATGGTCAGAGCGGGTATTGACCGCCGCCGGCATCGAGCAGGTTATCGGCGATTAAAAGGACACCTTTTTGTTGTCCTGGCGATCCGACCCACCTGTTTCCTCAGGGGGCACCGTCCTAGGGGGCGTTCTCAAACGAACCGCACCGAAGAACCACGGATGGACACAGATAAACACAGATTGTGATCCGTGTTTATCCGTGTCCATCCGTGGTTTTAATGCAAGTAAAAACCCCAGATTGAGAACGCCCCCTAGCACCTCATTTCGTTTGCTATTGCGGAAGACACGGGGAAAATTTTTTGGCTCTTTATGGATTCCGGACTGCTTTGGAGTGCGCCGGCAAAGCGGCGCGACCGAATCGAACCTCAGCGACGGGGAATAGCAACCGCGTTGGTCGGGAATCCGGGCTCTGAGCGCTACGCGCGCCGCGGCGACGGCGCTTTCCCCTGGCTGCAAAGCCGGTGTTGGAGACGGATGCATCGCCAAATCCAAAGCGGCGGCGGGCCCGTGTTCCATGCCAACGCTGTGGTGACATCGGGCATCGCGGATTCCGGTCGGTCCTGAAGTCAGGGTGCCGCCGCACTCCAAAACGTCCGGTAGTACCTTCCATGAGCGTGAGCAGTCCGGAATCCATAAAGAGCCAATTTTTTATTCACCACAGAGGCACAGAGAGCACGGAGAAATCAGAGAATTTCTTCGTGCTTTTTCCATGCTCGTCAGGTCTGAAGAAACATTCCTCGGTGTATTCTCTGTGCCCTCTGTGTCTCTGTGGTGAATAGAGTAAATAGGTTTCACAGGATGGCCTCATGAGGAGGCGCGAACCGCATCTTCGGCTTCCGGCTCCGCCGCGGGCGTCCATCGATGCGGTTCGCAATCGGGATTGGTGTAATCCTGCTACGGCATACCGCGCTCACCGCATCCTACGCTCCTAATGGTACAGGATTAACAGGATCTTATAATTGTATTCAAGAATAATAATCCTGTTAATCCTGGAAATCCTGTTAATCCTGTCCTATTAGTGGTTGGCACGACGATTATGTCAACAGGACGGCGCAGGCCAGCGGCGAACCGCATCCACAAGAGGTCGTGACAGGATGGGAGAATCGAGGCTGCACCCCATTGCTCCGGACCAGTTGCCGGATCTGTTGACACGGCTCGACGACGGGCAGACGACCGACCTCGCACTGATCGGACCAGATATCTGGCTTCCCGCATCGCCGGACCACTGGCCCAAGGAGCTTCAGGGCCGTGTCGTGTACCAACTGACCGGCGAACTATCCGGCCTGCCCCGCGAGTTGTTGCGACTCGACCGGCTGCAAACCCTCACACTCTGGCGGCTCGACCTCCGGGACGAGGACGCCGTCGCCATCGCCGAGCACCTCCGCCAGCTCACCTCGCTCCATCTGCGCTTCAACCAGGTGGGCGAGGCCGGCGCCCGTGCGATTGCGGAGCACCTGGACCAGCTCACCTCACTCGATCTGAGCGGCAACCAGGTGGGCGATGCCGGCGCCCGGGCGATTGCCGAGCATCTCGGCCAGCTCACCTGGCTCAATCTGGGCTACAACCAGGTGGGCGAGGCCGGCGCCCGGGCTGTCGCCGAGCATCTCCGCCAGCTCACCTCGCTCAATCTGGGCAACAGCCGCATTGGCAACGAAAGCGTCGCGGATATCGGGCAACATTTGAAGGAGCTCGTCACGCTTGATCTGCGAGAGAACGAGCGAGTCACGACGGTCGCTCCGCTGGCGCATCTGCCGCTCTCGAGGCTGAGCATCGCGAACACCGGCGTGGCAGACCTGTCGCCTTTGAAATCACTGGTCCTGGCCGGCCTGCCGGTCAGATGGTCTGCCGAGGGGTGGGAAGAACAACAGGGCATTTCTGTGAAGGATTGTCCGCTGACGCATCCGTCGCCGGAAATCGTTCGGCAGGGGCCGGAGGCGGTGCTCAACTACTTCCGGGAAATCGAGGCCCAGGGCACGGATCGGCTGTTCGAGGCCAAGCTGTTGATCCTCGGCGAGGGCGGATCCGGCAAGACCAGCCTGCTGCGCCGGATGTTCCTGCCCCAGATGGACCTGCCCACGGAAGACGAGACTACCCGCGGTATCGATATTTACCGCCATGAATTCCCCATATCTAAGGGACCCGAGGGACGCGGCTTCCGGCTCAATAGCTGGGATTTCGGCGGCCAGCAGATCTATCACGCTACCCACCAGTTCTTTCTGACCAGGCGTTCCCTGTACCTGCTGGTCGATGACACCCGCAGCGATCACAAATCCATCCATGACGAGGGCTTCAAGTTCTGGCTGGAGGTGGTCGAGACGCTCAGCGAAGGCAGCCCGCTGCTGATCTTTCAGAACGAGAAGGGCGACCGGAGCAAACAGATCGACGAGGCCGGCATCAAAGGACGCTTTCCCAACGTGCAGGAGATCCATCGGGGCAACCTGGAATATCCGGGGACAGCGGACGGCCTGCGCCAGGCGGTGGAATACTTCGCTCAGCGGTTGCCGCACATTGGCGAGGATGTGCCGGCCCAATGGGTTGCGATTCGCAAGGACTTGGAAGACCTGGCGCGGACCCGACCCTACATCTCGCTGGACGAGTACTTCGCGGTCTACGAGCGTCACCTGAGCCTGGATCGGAAAGGGGACCGCGACAAGGCGCTGAAGCTGAGTCAGTACCTGCACGACCTGGGCGTGTTCCTGCACTTCCAGCATCCGCCGGAGCTGCGCCGCACATTGTTCCTGCAGAACCAGTGGGTGACCGAGGCGGTGTTCCGCATCCTGGACGACGAAAGGGTGAAAGCGCAGCGGGGCCGGTTCACACTGGCCGACTGCGACCGGCTTTGGTCCGATCAGTTGGGGTCCGACCGGGGCTATGCGGACAAGGACGTGGAACTGCGAGCCCTGATGGTCCGGTTCGAGCTCTGTTACCGGCTACCGGACACGGCCCAGGAGACCTGGCTGGTTCCGCAACACCTCTCGCCGTCAATGCCCCCGGCACTGAGCGACTGGGCCAGGCCCGGCGACCTGGTGCTGACCTACCGCTACGAGTTCCTGCCCAAGGGCCTGGTAAGCCGGCTGATGGTGCGGATGCACCGTTTCGTGAAGCAGCCGGACCAATGCTGGTCCCGCGGCGCCCTATTCGAGCACGGGGGGTTCGAGCACGGCGAGACCCAGGTGCTGGTCGAGACCACCGCGCGGGGCAATGAAATCGCACTCAGAAGCCGTGGCCCGGAACAGAAGGCGCTGCTGAGTGTGATCGCCAGCGACCTGGATGCCCTGAACAACGGCTTCCAGGGACTCAAAGACAAGGTCGGCAAATGGGTACCCTGTATCTGCCATACCTGTGCCAGCCTGAAAGATCCGGCCATGTTCGCACAGAAGGAATTGATCGACCGCAAGCACCGCGGCAAGCCGACGATCGAGTGTCCCAAACCGCCCCATTACGCCGACGTCGGCGTGCTGGAACTGCTCGATGGAATGAAGCTGGAGCAATGGTTCGAGCGGGCGAGTAAAGCGCTGTCGCCGGACAAGGAAGAGACGGCAACGGCCGTCGGCACGGAGTCCTTCAAGACAGGGGCCGAATCGAAGGGCGGCGTGGACGTCAAGACGGTCCGGATCTTCCTGGCATCATCGGCCGAGCTGCGCGACGACCGAGACGCCTTCGAGCTGTATTTCCGGCAACAGAACGACCGCCTGCGAAACCAGGGCGTGTACCTGGAGATCGTCCGCTGGGAGAATTTTCTGGACGCCATGTCGAGCACGCGACTGCAGGATGAATACAACCAGGCAATCCGCAACTGCGACCTGTTCGTCAGCCTGTTCAAAACCAAGACGGGCAAATACACCCAGGAAGAATTCGACGTCGCCCACCAAACCTTCCAGGACACCGGCAAGCCGCTGATCTACACCTATTTCCGGAAGGCCACGGTCTCGACCAGCGCCAGCAACCGCGACGATCTGATGTCGCTGTGGGATTTCCAGAAGAAGCTCAAAGAACTCGGTCATTTCCACACCGAGTACGAATCCATCGATGGCCTACAGAGACAGTTCCGGGATCAACTGGACAAGCTACGGGATGATGGTCCCCTGTGAGCGGTGCAACTCATCAGACATTGCCGGCGTGGTCGGAGCGAGTACTGACCGCCATCGGCATCGAGCAGATCATCGACGATTAACAAGTATCAGATCAAAAACAATGAACAGCGCAGAACAACTCGAACTCGCATATAGCGAAGCGCTGGCGCAGCTGCGTCTTCAACCCTCGCTCATCTGGACCAGAAACAACTTTTTTCTGCTGGTCAATAGTGGGCTGTTCGTTTTCGCCGTGAGCGGTCAGGCCAATACGGGGCAAGGATCTCCGTTCCTGATACCCGTTGTCGGCATGTTTCTCTCGTTAATATGGCTCTGGGTAAACCTGGCCGGTCAACGCCTGCAAAGGCAATGGCGCGCTCTAGTACTCGACATCGAAAAAGAACTCTTCCGACCCGAAGTGGGAGAAGCCAGTGTAGCGGGACCACTCACTCGGGCAGCCGCCACAGCAAGGGAGGGGAATTCCTGGCTGGCCTCGATTACGTCGGCCTTGAGCGTGCTGGCTGTCGGCTTTTTTGTAGGTTGGAGCTACTGTGTTGTCCTGGCTATCTAGCCCGCCTGTTTCCTTAGGCCCGCGCGACGATACCGATATAAGAAGCTGTCTGGTTAAAAGCAATCCTGAGTTGTTTGGCGCCCCTACGGCTTGAATGAGGCCGCGGCAATAAGCTGCGGAATGCTCATCACTCATCACTCATCACTCATCATTCATCATTCATCACTCATCCCGGCGCGCAGTCTCCATCTCGTCACACCTGCCCGAACAGCTACGACCACAGCCCTGTGGGTCCTCGCTACGGCGCCCGTCCGGGTCTACCCGTTCCAGCCAGCGTTGGAAGACGACCCAGCCGGCGCAGAGCGCTGCCAGTCCGAGGCTGGCCCCAAGGTATTCCCACATGGTTCAGGCCGCGCTGAACAGACCGGCGAAGCCCATGAAGGCCATGGACAGGATGCCGGCGATGATGAGGTTGATGGCGGTACCGCGCATCAGTCTCGGGACCGGGGCCGTCTCGGACTCCTCACGCAGCCCCGCCATGAGTACCAGGGCCAGGGTGAAGCCCAGCCCGGCCCCCAGGGCGTAGAGCAGGCCCTGGGCCAGCCCGTAGCCCTTGTTGGTGGAGAAGATGGCCAGCCCCAGGATGGCGCAGTTGGTGGTGATGAGCGGCAGGAAGATCCCCAGGGCCTTGAACAGGGCGGGGCTGAGCTTTTTGATCAGCATCTCGATGAACTGCACCGTGCTGGCGATCACCACGATGAAGCTGATCAGCCGCAGATAGGGGGCGTGGATCAGCACATAGCTGTTGAGAAACCAGGCGCACAGGGCCGTGATCAACATGACGAAGACAGTCGCCAGCCCGAGCCGGAACGCGGTCTCCAGCCGCCCGGAGACGCCGAGGAAGGGACAGAGCCCGAGGAAGTAGGCGAGGACGAAGTTGTTGATCAAGAGGGCACTGACGAAGATCCAGATCAGCTCGTTCATAACGGCACTCCACCCGTCTCGGCCAGGCGCTCGGCGAGCCTTTCCCGACGCTCCTTCACCCAGCTGAAGAACAGCAGCAAAAGGCCCAGGGTCAGGAAGCCGCCTGGGGGCAGGATCATGATGACCCAGGGCTCGAAGTCGGGTCCGAACAGAGCGATCCCGAAGAATTTCCCTTCCCCCAGGATCTCCCGCACGCTGCCCAGGGAGAAGAGCGCAAACAGAAAGCCGCCGGCCATGCCCAGGGCATCCACCGCGGCCAGGGATACCGAGTTTCTGGACGCGAAGGCCTCTTGACGCCCCAGGATCATGCAGTTGGCTACGATCAGCGGGATGAAGGCCCCCAGCTCCTTGTGGATCTCGGGCACCAGGGCCTGCAGAGCCAGGTCCGTGACCGTCACGAAGGTGGCGATGATGATGATATAGGTGGAGATCCGGACCTGCCTGGGAATCCACTGCTTGAGGGCGGCGACCAGGATGCTGGAGGCCACGAGTACGAAACAGGTGGCCCCCCCCATAGCCAGGGCATTGACGGCGGAGTTGGTGACCGCCAGCATGGGACACATGCCCAACACCTGGACGAAGACCGGATTGTCCCGCCACAGGCCCTTGACGAATTCCTGATAGGCGTCGGCCTGCACTCTAGGCATGGGTTACCTCGCTTACCCGCTTCGGGGCACATAACTGGTTTTGATCTTGAACTACAAGGCACAAAGGTTTTGTTGCCGCAAATGAACGCGAATCAACGCAAATCGGTCACAAAAGACCACATTCATCCTTGTTGTCCGCAGGTTACGCAGATTCTCACAGATTGTTTCGTTTTAAATCCGCGAGAATCCGCGTCATCTGCGGATAGATTGGAGCGACCGGCTCATTTTTCCTATACTCACTCTGAAGCTCGGCGGTTCCGCTTTTTGCTGCCAATCAAAGGCGTCATGTTGCGTTACGCCGCGTTCGACGCCGTGCCCCTCCGAGACATTTCCCTGCGCGGGGAGTAATGTGGGTGCTGCTGGCTCCCACGCTCCAGAGACTGGGAAAGAATTCGCCCTTGGTCATGGCGAGGGTAAACTCCCGGTCGGGCTCGATCCGAGAGGGTGACATTGATGGCGAGAGGTTACAAGCAAGGCGTAGAGCTCGTAGGTCGGGTTAGGCGCGTCTGGCGATGCGAGCCTGGGCAACCGAGGTTGAACGCGCCGTAACCCGACATCCGAGGCTGGCCCGCGGCATTGTATGTCGGGTTACGGCGCGCCCCAATCCTGGGACTCGACCAAATACCGAAGCACGCGCCTAACCCGACCTACTATTCTGCCGGGGGTTCGGTCTGGGGCTGTCACGGGTCGGGAGCCCCCGATAAGGGATTTTTTTCTCGTTCCCACGCGCTGCGTGGGGACGCCCAGGCTCCGCGCCGCGGAGTGTTTCAGAGGTCCCATGAGCCATAGCCGCTCTCCTGTTTTCACGACCGGCTCGGAAGGCTGGGGCTGATCCGATTGGGCCTGCCGAGGGTCCGGTCGAGGGCTGCCACGGGTCAGAGACCCCCGACAAAGGATTAAGCAGGCTTGATCCGGCCAGATCGGGCCTACCGAATGCGTTATCGGGTCTTCCCAAGCCTGAGCAGGCCCGATAATTGGCTCGGAAGGCTGGGGCTGATCCGATTGGGCCTGCCGAGGGTCCGGTCTGGGGCTGCCACGGGTCGGTAACCCCCGACAAAGGATTAAGCAGGCTTGATCCGGCCAGATCTGGCCTGCTGAATGCGTTATCGGGTCTTCCCAAATCTGAGCAGGCCAGATAATTGGCTCGGAAGGCTGGGGCTGATCCGATTGGGCCTGCCGAGGGTCCAGTCGGGGCCGCTACGGGTCGGGGACCCCCGATAAGGGATTAAGCAGGCCTAATCCGGCCAGATCTGGCCTGCCGAATGCGTTATCGGATCTTCCCAAGCCTGAGCAGGCCAAATAACCGGCTCGGAAGGCTGGGGTTGATCCGATTGGGCCGGCCGAGGGTCAGGTCGGGGGCTGCCGCGGGTCGGGGACCCCAGATACAGGATCGAGCAGGCCCGATCAATGGCAAGGAGGGCCTTTCCGGGAGGCGAGAGGGCCTGTCTGGGGTCCGGACCGGGGCTCTCGGGGTCCGGACTGGCCCGCCACTATCACGGCCGGGGCCGCCGGGCGGGGATAAGGACCGCCGCGGGCTTGCGCTGGCCCGCCCCAGGACGGGAAAATCCCGCATCGGGCAGAGTTGAATGTCAATCCGCCCGGGCGAGCTCTTCGAGAGCCGACATGAAAAAAGAAAGAAGGCTGGACGCTCTGGTTTGGACGCTCAAAGAGGCCGTCGGCCAAGGCAAGAAGTGCACCCTGCTCATCGGTGCGGGCTGCTCGGTCAAAGCGGGCATCCCCACCGCCGCCGGCTTCGTGGAGGAGATCAAGGAGCACTATCCATCGGCCTATGGACAGGCGGCGCACAAGACCTACCCCCACTGCATGGCGGCGCTCTTGCCGGGCGAAAGTCGGGATCTGATTGCCGAGTTCGTGGACCGGGCCAAGATCAACTGGGCCCATATCGCCATCGCCCAGCTCATGAAAGCAGGCTTCGTCGATCGGGTCCTCACCGTCAACTTCGATCCCTTGGTGGTCCAGGCCTGCGCCCTGGTAGGGGAATTTCCGGCGGTCTACGACTTTGCCGCCTCCCAGCTCTTCAAGCCCGCCGATATCCCCGAGAAGGCCGTGTTTCATCTCCATGGCCAGCGCTCCGGGTTTCGCCTGCTGAACACGGAGCAGGAGGTGAAGAAGCACTCCGAGGTCCTGGCGCCGGTATTCGAGGACGCCGGGCGGGGCCGTATGTGGATCGTGGTGGGCTACAGCGGGGAGAACGACCCGGTGTTCGGCCACCTGGCTGCCATACCCCAATTCGACAACGAGCTCTACTGGATCACCTTCCAGGACAACGAACCTTCCTCACAGGTACGCAAACATCTGCTCCAGCCGGATAAGTACGCCTTCTACATCAAGGGCCATGACGCGGATGGCTTCTTCGTGAAGCTGGCCCAGGAGCTCGGATGCTTCCCGCCGGATTTCGTCGGCAGGCCCTTCAGCCATCTGAGGCAGATGATGGAGCTGGTAGCGGATTTCGACCCGCCGGGTCAGGACGCCAAGCTCAGGGTCACTGCAAGTGATTGGATCGCCGATGCCATCGCCCGTTATGAGGAAGGATCGGAACCGGTTCCAGCGGAGCAAGACGCCGAACAGCGCCGTAGCCAGCGCTCGGCCGTGGCGGCCCAGACCCGATTCCTTGCCGGTGACTATGCCAAGGCCAGCGAGATCGCGGCCGACACCCCCGGAGAGGAGATGAAGGGACTGGATGCCTGGGCCCATGTCATGGAAGGCAATGACCTCTCTGAACAGGCCGAGACCAAGCGTGGCGCGGAGGCGGACGGGCTCTTTGCCGCGGCGATCGAGAAATACCAGGCAGCCCTCGCTATCAAGCCGGACCTGCACCAGGCGCTCTATAACTGGGGCACCGCCCTCTACCGCCAGGCCAAGACCAAGCGCGGCGCCGAGGCGGACCGGCTCTTTGCCGCGGCGGGTGAGAAATATCAGGCGGCCCTCGCTATCAAGCCGGACGATCACGAGACGCTCAATAACTGGGGCATCGTCCTCTCCAAGCAGGCCAAGACCAAAAGCGGCGCGGAGGCAGACCGGCTGTTTGCGGCGGCGATCGAGAAATACCAGGCGGCCCTCGCTATCGAGCCGGACGATCACTGGGCGCTCTATAACTGGGGCACCGCCCTCTCCGAGCAGGCCGGGACCAAGCGCGGTGCGGAGGCGGACGAGCTCTTTGCCGCGGCGGGTGAAAAGTACCGGGCGGCCCTCGCTATCAAGCCGGACAAATACGAGGCGCTCTGTAACTGGGGCAGCGCCCTTTCCGAGCAGGCCGAGACCAAAACCGGCGCCGAGGCGGACGGGCTCTTTGCCGCGGCGGTCGAGAAATACCAGGCGGCCCTCGCTATCAAGCCGGACAAACACGAGGCACTCAATAACTGGGGCAGTGCCCTCCTCGATCAGGCCGGGACCAAGCGTGGCGCGGAGGCGGAGGGGTTGTATCGGGCAGCCGCGGAGAAGCTGTCACGGGCGGAAGCGTTGGCACCTGGATATGCCGCCTACAATCTCGCCTGCCTGGCTGCCCTGCAGGGCCAGGAGGCCGAGGCCCTCTCCTGGTTGCTCAAGGCCCGCGAGGCGGGGATCTTGCCGGATCGCGCCCACCTCGAGCAAGACCCGGATCTCGATGGTATCCGTAACAGCGACCGGTTTCAGGCGTTTCTGACGGGCCCGGCGGCGTGAAAAAGTGGGGTAGGTATCGACAGCCTGTAGGATGGGCAAAGCAAGCGCCGATCAGGGGGATTTCAAGGTTCGGTTAGGCCACGGAAGTTTCCCGGCCGCGACGGCTTGAGCGGATGCACCAAGCGCCGCGTGCCCATCGATGATGGGTATCAGACGGCAGGCAGACGTCTCTCGTTCCCACGCGCCGCGTGGGAATGCGGAAGCTCCGAGCCGCGGAGAGCATCAGGCCGGTGTCCAGCATTCGTATACACGGGAATCACACCTGCCGGCTATCCGGCATTGTTATCCGGTGCGGCCCAGAGGGCGTCCGCTCTGAGCGTTGCCGCCAGCTGGTGATGGGGTCCGTAAGCCGTCTGAAAGACGGCGGTCCCAGCCGGCCCGGAACCGCCGACATCTTGTCGGTCCCTGGGACCGCCGACATTCTGTCGGCCCCTGGGATCGCCGACATCTTGTCGGCTCCCAGGACTACCGATATTTCGTTGGCCCTTCTGGCTATCGGGTAGAACCTGAATGCTGAGTTACCGGTCCAAATGGTCATCAGGCAGGCTGAGTTTTCTCGTTGAATGGTGGACACGGGCCTGATGCTCTCCGCGGCGCGGAGCAACCAGGTTCCCACGCAGCGCGTGGGAACGAGAAAATTCTGTCGGCCCCTGGGACCGCCGACATTAAGCCGTCTGGAAGACGGCGGTCCCAGCCGGCCCGGAACCGCCGACATCTTGTCGCCCCCTGGGACCGCCGACATTCTGTCGGCCCCTGGGATCGCCGACATTAAGCCGTCTGGAAGACGAAGGCACGATGTACTGACGATTCAAGAAACCGGAAGAGGTGGCGAAGCCGTCTCCGACGCCGATTCCAGAATCGGCCAGAAATCTTGGCTGGAGAATCTCATCCATGGCTTGCAAGACTGGAGGAGACCTCCGAACCATACAAGCCGATCCCCGGAAACGAAAAGGGCAGTGCACTGCACTGCCCTGCTATTGGATACAACCGATCGGATCCAACGACCGGTCCGGGTCCCGTTCGTTCAGTATCCCCCTTTGCGCGCTATGAAGGGCAGACCGGCGACCCTATTGCCCTGTTTGCTGGGTGCCTTGGGGAAGAGTTTGTACAGGTCCTTGCTGCCGATTTTCTTGCCCCAGCGCTTACCCATGTCCTTGTTGATCTGGCGTTCCATGGGTTGGTTGCCGTTGTTGTTCAGGTACTCGTCGCGCAGGTATTCCAGCACGTCCCAGTGCTCTTGAGTCAGCTCGATGCCCTCCTCGGCGGCCAGCTTTTCGGCCACGTCCCGGTTCCAGTCCTGGGGGCTGACCAGGTTGCCGTTGGCGTCGGTTTCGATGGTCTTGCCTTGCACCTCAATGGCCATGTTTCGCTCCTCTCATCTCGGTTAGCCGATTGTTGCAGGGGGTATCCACTCATCATACATAGATTTCCCGCGGCGATGTATATCTCTGAATGTCAGGTCCCGTCTGCCACCCAGCGGGAGGCAGCGGGGCTGAAGCGCAGCACGGCCTAGGCCACCGCGCTGCCGGAGAAGATGCCGAAGCCGGCGCCGAGAAAGCGGTCCAACAAGGAAATATTCTGCACCACCAGCCGCCCTGGTCAGATCGGCGGGCTAATAGCGCAATACCTTCGGCAGCGTCTTGGCCTGGTTGACCCAGTCCTCTACCAGGCCAACAGCAGGCGGGCGCTGTGTGAGCTTCTTTTGGTCGTTGGTCTCGTTGATCTTCGCGTGCAGATTATCCGGGCGGCGCGTAGCCAGCTCCTTGACGGTGTCCACACCCGCCTCTTCCAACAAATCCGAATAGACACCCGAGATACCTTTTATCCGAGCGAGGTCGGCACGGTTACAGAGCTCCAGGACGATCTTGACATCACAGCCACAGAGGGCGGCGAGTTCTTTGCGCCCAGCGGGATCGGCGCCAGCCTCCAATAGCTTTTCGTTATCCGTAATGCCCTTGCCCTTGAGTGCGAAAACGATGCTGTCGGTAGTACCCTTGAGGTCTTTAACGGGAGTGGTCATACATATTCTCCGTCAGTGGCGGGGAACTAGTCCCCGAGATCGCATCGGAAATTCACCCACCCTGAATATCCCGGTGCTGTAACAGTCAGCGGAAAAGCGGGAGACGATGCAAAAAATATCAGAAGGATATTGTTGATAGACACGAATCCTTATTCGTGTGAATTCGTGTCTATGCGTGGTTCAAGTGGACGGGGTGAAAGGGGATTCCCCGCCATTCCCAGCCTTGGGTCCAGGGTCGATTCCGTGCGGCAGCGCTGCAGCACATGGTTCCTGACGCCGATGGCCGCGAGCCGGTCCGCCAGGGGCCGGAGGTCCGGCTCGTCGCGCCAGCCCGGCAGGACCGTTGTCCTTACCTGCAACGCGATTCCCGCGTCGAGCAGCAGCGCCAGGCTCTCCCAGGCCCGCTCACCGGAGTCCGGGACCCCGGTAACCGCCGGATAATCCGCGGGGAGCGCCTTGATATCCAATCCCACCCAGTCGATGAAGGGCAATAGACGGCGCAGACGGTCCGGGTAAGGGCCGGCGGTGTGTAGACCGATCTTGAAGCCCATTGATCTGGCCTCTTTTACGGCCGCCGGCAGGGCGGCCTGCAACGTCGGCTCACCGCCGCTGAAGACCAGGGCGTCCAACAGCCCGGTGCGTTTCTCCAGAAAGGCACACATATCGGACCAGGGGATCTGATGCTCGCTTTCGGGCGGAAGCAGGTGGCCGTTGTGGCAGTAACGGCAGCGCCAGGGGCAGCCTTGACAGAAGACAACGGCCGCCAGCTCCCCTGGGTAGTCGATGGTGGTCATGGGGGTGAGACCACCGATGCGCAATGATTGGGCCGCAGGTGTCATGGGAATCTTCGGTTCCGGTTGGATTGAGCATTTATCCGCAAATGAACGCGAATAAACGCAAATCGACCGCAAAAGATCACATGCTCTTTTCTGTCCGCAGATTACGCAGATTCTCACAGATTATTTCGTTTTTCATTTTCTTTATCTGCAAAAATCTGCGCAATCTGCGGATTTAAAAGCGATTTGCGTTCATTGGCGTTCATTGGCGGCAAAAAGCACCATTGATGCGGTTCGCGTCTCCTCGTGGTGCCATCCTGAAAGACCAACCATGCTCACCGCATCCTACGTCCTCATGTATTCAGGCAGCGCGCTCGAGCATCCGTTCCGCTGCTGCCGTCGGGCACTCGCTGAAGTATTGCCGTTCCCGGTGTTCGGAGCGCTTGCCGGCATTGAAGGCGGAGACGGGGCGGTGGTAGCCCATGACGCGGGTCCAGACTTCGCAGCGCGTACGTTCGCAATCCTCCAGCCGGACCTCGGGTGCCTGCTCCGAGGCACAGATCCCCGCCGGCAGTCCGCCTGACGGTGCCTCATCGTCAGGTGCCTGGTGGTGTAGATCGATAACATTGAGATTGGTCATTTCTTTGGTCTCTCCGGTGCTTGTTTTTTGCCGCAACTGAACGCGAATAAATACCAAACTTGTCATTGCGAGTACGGCATTGTCATTTCGAGCGCAGCGAGAAATCTTGTGCCTGAACAACCCCCTTAGCTGTATTGAGTAAAGGAAAAACCGATTTATCCCCGCACGTGCAAGCAGCACCGCCATTCATCACTCATCACTCCCCAGAGTCAGGCGGCCTGCTCCGGCATTTGCACCCGTTTCTGCGCCCTCAGTTCCTCGTCGCAGCTCGGGCAGAACTTGTGCTCGCCGGGGAGGTAGCCGTGCTTGGGACAGATGGAAAAGATGGGCGTCACCGTGATGTAGGGCAGACGGAAATTGGTCAGCGAGCGCCTTACCAGGCGCTTGCAGGCCTCCACGTCGGAGATGTGCTCGCTCATGTAGAGATGCAGTACGGTGCCGCCGGTGTATTTGGACTGGAGTTCTTCCTGCAACGCCAGGGCCTGAAAGGGATCGTCCGTAAACCCAACCGGGAGCTGGGAGCTGTTGGTGTAATAGGGGGCTTCCGGGGTCCCGGACTGGATGATATGCGGGTACCGCTTGCGGTCCTCCTTGGCGAAGCGGTAGGTGGTGCCCTCCGCCGGGGTGGCCTCCAGGTTGTACATATGCCCGGTCTGTTCCTGGAACTCGACCATCCGCGCGCGCACCCGGTCCAGGAAGCGGGCGGCCATGGCCTGACCCCGACTAGTGGTGATGTCATCGGCATCGCGGGTGAAGTTGCGGATCATCTCGTTGATGCCGTTGACGCCGATGGTGGAGAAGTGGTTGCGTAGGGTGCCCAGAAACCGTTTGGTATAGGGAAAGAGCCCCTGGTCCATGTGGCGTTGGATGACCTTGCGCTTGATCTCCAGGCTGTTGCGGGCCAGCTCCAACAGGGTATCGAGCCGGGCGTACAGCCTCTCCTCATCGCCGGAATAGCAATGTCCCAGGCGCGCGCAATTGATGGTCACCACGCCGATCGAGCCGGTCTGCTCTGCGGAGCCGAACAAGCCGTTGCCGCGCTTGAGGAGCTCGCGCAGGTCGAGCTGGAGCCGGCAACACATGGAGCGCACCATGTTCGGCTTGAGCTCGGAGTTGATGAAGTTCTGGAAGTAAGGGAGTCCGTATCTGGCGGTCATGGCGAACAGCCGGTCCGCGTTCTCGCTCTCCCAGGGAAAGTCCTCGGTGATGTTGTAGGTGGGGATGGGAAAGGTGAAGATGCGTCCCTTGGCGTCTCCCGAAGTCATCACCTCGATATAGGCCCGATTGATCAGATCCATCTCCGCCTGGAGCTCACCGTAGGTGAAGGGCTGCTCCTCGCCGCCGATGACCGGGATCTGCTCGCGTAGGTCTTCCGGGCAGACCCAGTCGAAGGTGAGATTGGTGAAGGGGGTATTTCCGGTAACGAAGGTCTTGCCGCGACGGCGTGCAATGAAGGTGCCGTTGCGCGTGGTCGGGCACCAGACCTTGCCGCGGTAAGCGCGGCGTTGAATGGTCTGGATGTAGGTCTCACGGTTGCGGACGATGTTGAGCACGTGAACGCCCGAGTCCACTCGCGTGTGGACGGTACTGCCGTAGCTTGCCAGGACGCAAAGTTCCTGCAGCGCATCCAGGTTCTCCCGGTCGTTGGTGTAGATGCGGATGCGGCCGTTCGGCTCGACGCTGCCGTCGCCCCGAATGTAGGTGTCCAAGAAGAGCCTGATCTGGCGCGCCGAAAGGGTGCGGATCAGCGGCGGCACGCACTTTCGCAGCGTGTAGCGCAGCACCAGCTCGCTGCCTTCCGCATTGAGCCGATAGCGGCAGACCGGGTGGTTGGCGTAGGCTCCGGTCTGAAGCCGTTCGTGCCAGGTCAGCCCCAGCGCCATCAGAACCCGCGCAATGGCGGCGGCGTTTTCGTGATTACCGGTGGACTGCCAGAGACTTATGCGGTGGCGACCGTCGCTGAAATCGAAATTTCCCTCGGATACGACCCAGGCCAGGAGCTCGACCAGGTTGTCGTCCACCTCATGGACCGAAGTGGTTTCCCAGGCGTTGGGCACGATGACCGGCGACTTCAGCTCGGCCACCGCTTCGATGTCTTCGAGTACCCAACGGTTGTCGCTGTTGAACAGCTTGCGCATCACCTTGTGCCGGGGCGTTACCCACTGCTCCTGGGTGCGGTTGCGCAGCACGTACATTTCGCCGTCGAAGTCGTAGGCGGTTATCGCCAGCGGCTCCAGATACTCCAGCCGATTATCACGCCAGTCGACCGTCGCGATCTTCTCCCCCTCAATAATCTGGTCATGGCGCTTCCAGCCGTTTTCCGTCAGACATTCCGTTTCCTCGTCGACACACTGGCAACCCCACCGGGAGGGCACGTTCAGGTTGTAGATGAGTTCCTGAACGGATTGTCTGACCTGCTCATAGCTCAGACGATCCTTGCGGACATAGGGGGCCATGTAGGTATCGAAGCTGGAGAAGGCCTGGGCGCCGGCCCATTCGTTCTGCAGGGTGCCGAGGAAGTTGACGATCTGGCCCACGGCGGAGGACATGTGCTTAGGGGGACCTGCTTCCACCTTGCCGGGAACGCCGTTCAAGCCCTCGTGCAGGAGGGTGCGCAGGGACCAGCCCGCGCAGTATCCGGCCAGCATGTCCAGGTCGTGGATATGGATGTCCCCCTCCCGGTGGGCGGCGCCGACCTCCGGCGGGTAGACGTGGGAGAGCCAGTAGTTGGCGATCATCTTGCCGGCGCTGTTGAGGATCAGTCCGCCCAGGGAGTAGCCCTGGTTGGCATTGGCAGCGACGCGCCAATCGGAGCGGTCCAGGTACTCATTGACGGACGCGGCCACATCTACCAGGGTGCGGCGGTCCGCGCGCAGCCGTGAGTGCTGCTCGCGGTAGACGATGTAGGCGCGGGCGGTCTCGAAGTGGTTGGCGGCGATCAGGGTCTGCTCCACTACGTCCTGGATGCCCTCGATGTCCGGGATGCGCCCCAGCTCCAGGCGATGGCTGATGACCTTGACCACCTGCGTCGTGAGTCCGGTGGCCTCGAGGGTTCCGAACTCCCCGCTCGCCTGACCGGCGCGCAGGATGGCGGACTCGATCTTGCGGGCGTCGAAGTGGACCTCCCGACCGTCGCGCTTGCGCACGCGGGTGGGAAGGGTCGCGACACGGGGCAGGGTATCGAGCATGATCTCTCCGAGTCTTGGCGTTTACACAATATATTGTGTTTGAAAATTTATCGGATTACCAGATATGGTTTCTTGATCGAGGTCAATATGGCCTGGATTCGAGCCCGTAGGGCGGGTCAGGCGCGTGCGCCAAGCGCCGCGATTGCCGCGACGGTGGGCGCGCCGTCACCCGCCGGATGGCGGACCGTAGGTCGGGCCAGGCCCCGTCCCGACGCAGGAAGGAGCCTGGCCGCCACCCGACGGAGGTAGCTGGCATACGGCGGATGGCGCAAGCTTATCCGCCCTACGCGGGCTTTTGCGCACCCCCTCTCGTACCTAGTTACGCGGAAGCTCCGCGCCGCGGAGAGCATCGGGCCGGTGTCCACCATTGCGTATACCCGGGAACCAAACCTGCCGGCTGTCCAGCGTTATCCGGTGCGACCCGGAAGGCGACAGCTGGTCATGGGGGCCGTAAGCCGTCTGGAAGACGGCGGTCCCAGCCGGCCCGGAACCGACGACATGTTGTCGGCCTCTGGGATCGCCGACATTTTGTCGGCTCTTCTGGTTACCGGGGAGAATCTGAATGCCGAGTTGCCGACCCAACTGGTCATCAGTCAGGCTTAGTTCTCTCGTTCCCATGCGCTGCGTGGGAACCAGAGACCGGGAGAGGAGCTTTTGCGACACCCTCCCGCCGGGAGAGGGGTTGGGGAGAGGGGGATCGAGAAGATGGTCCCCGGTACTTGTTATGTCCGACTTGCCGAGGTCTGAACGATTTTGTGCCTGCACAAAAAATTCACGCCTTCCGGCTTCACCGCCATCGAGTTGCTGATCACGGTCGCGATCGTCGGCGTGGTCGCCTCACTGGCTGTCCCGGCGCTGCGGGATTTGGTTTTGAACAATCGGGCGGTCAGCCGCCTCAATGAGTTCGTGGCGGCGGTCAATCTGGCACGCAACGAGGCCGTCAAACGGGGGATGCCGGTGACCCTGTGCGCCAGTGCCTCTCCACAAGCCGATAAGCCCGCGTGCAACGGCCGGAAACAATGGGAAAAGGGCTGGATCCTGTTCGCGGACTATGACCGGGACGCCAAGCTGGACCTGGGCACCGGCGCCTGCCGGACCGGGGAAGACTGCCTATTGCGCGTATGGGAAGGAATCGACGACATGACGCTGCGCGCCGGGCGGATCCGGATAACCTTCGATGATCTAGGGGCGTCCCGGGGCTTCAATGCGACCTGGCGGTTGTGTGACGAGCGCGGGGCGCAGGCCGCGCGGGCCGTCGTCCTGTCTCCGAGCGGACGCCTGCGGCGGGCCGTGGATAGTGACGGAAACGGGATCTTGAACGGTGGGAGTGGGGATATTTCGTGTCCATGATTCCACTTTGTCGCATTCGGAAGCTGTTTGGTTAAAAGCAATCCTGGGTAGTGGTAAATTTCTTAAGGTTTTTCATGGATTCCGGACTGCCAAGGATCATGGAAGGGTACCACCGGACGTTTTGGAGTGCGGCCTGTCTGCCGCCAGGCAGGCGGCAACCTTACTCCAGTGCTTACCGGAACCGACAGCGCTTGGCATAACCTGGATGTTGGCCAAGGGGCACAAGCCCGCCGCCGCTTTGGATTTGGAGACACATCGGTTCCAAGTCAGGGCGCTGCGGCCAGGGGAAAGCGCCGTCGCCGCGGCGCGGGTGAAACCTTAAGTGCCCGGATTCCCGGCAACCGCCGCTGGTATCCCCGTTATCGAGGTTTGATTCGGACGCGCCGCTTTGCCGGCGCACCCCAAAGCAGCCCATTCGGTGGGCACAGCCCACCCTACATTAAGGAGACGCGACCCATGCTCGATATCAGCCCCATACCGGCATTCGACGACAACTACATCTGGCTACTGAGGGACTCGGGCAGCACCCAGGCCACGGTGGTGGATCCGGGGGACGAGGGGCCCGTCTTGGCGGCTTTGGAGGTGCAAGGGTTGGAACTTAGCGCCATCATGGTCACCCATCACCATGACGACCATATCGGTGGCGTGGAGGCCCTGCGGGCGGCCTTTCCCAAGGTTCGGGTCTTGGGTCCCGAGGACCGGCGGATCCGCGGTCTCACCCGTGTGGTCCGCGAGGGCGACACAATCGAGATTCCGGGTCTCAGCGAGCGGTTCCAGATTCTAGAGGTACCGGGCCACACCTCGACCCATATCGCCTACCTGGGTGCCGGTGCCCTCTTCTGCGGCGACACCCTGTTCGCGGCCGGCTGCGGGCGGGTGTTCGACGGCACCTTCGATCAGCTCGCCGCTTCCCTGGAACGCATCGCCGATCTTCCGGGAGCGACCCGCTGCTATTGCGCTCACGAGTACACCCTGGCCAACCTGGGGTTCGCCGGCCGGGTCGAGCCCGAGAGCACCGCCATCGCCCAACGGAAACAGGCGGTATCCGATCTCCGCGCCCTGGGTCGGCCTACCGTCCCTTCCCGGTTGCGCGAAGAGCTGGCGACCAACCCCTTTCTGCGCACCGGGATACCGACGGTCAGATCCGCCGCTGAAGCCGCGTCCGGCAAATCGCTGACCACCGGCGCCGAGGTCTTCACGGCCCTGCGGCGCTGGAAGGACGGGCAATACGACTAGCCGTCAGGGGTCAGAGGCTGTCTAAAAAGTCAAGGTGCCTTGGTCTCAACTGCCTGCCGAAGGATTCAGCCGCAAATGAACGCGAATGAACGCAAATGAAGATCACAGCTTGAATTTGCGTCTATTTGCGTTCATTTGCGGCAAAAAATAAGGGATGTAAGGAACCTAAAAGGAATCGACGGTTTGGTACGAAACGACTGAAATTTACAGTTTTCCAACTGAAAACCAATAAAATCAGTGTATTAGTTTCCAGACAGCCTCTCAGCTATAAGGCCCTCCCCATTGTTTCGGCTAATCCTTCGGTGGGAGCTTCGCCTCTGCGAATTTTTGCACGGCCTTCGGCGCAAATGCGGCTATCAAAAACACCGTTACGATATACAGGTCATTCTTATCGCTATCTTCGTCACTCAACATCGTGATCGAACCAAAGGCAATACTCGCAACAAGTGCGATAATGCTCATAAGTCGCATCGAAGATTGTTTGCCACAATCGTCTTCCAGGAACCCGCGCTTCTGATTGGCATCACTTTTTTGGATTTCCGACATCTCTAACTCTCCCCTATAAATTTTGTGTGAATATGCTGTGCAAATATACGACTTTCATGGGCAAAGATGCCAGCGTCGAAGCTACATGGAGCCAGGAGATAAGCCATGCAAATCGCCAATCCCATCTATGATGTCGTGTTCAAGTACCTGATGCAGAACAACGAAATCGCCACTCTGATACTCTCCACGATCCTGGAGCAAGAGATCCTTTCCCTGGATCTCCTACCCCAGGAAACCGCCGTGGCGCTGGAAAAGCGCACCTTCATCGTGTACCGGCTGGATTTCTCCGCCCTGATAAAAACCTCCGCCGGCGAAGAGAAACACGTGGTCATCGAGATCCAGAAGGCCAAATTCGCCGCCGACATCATGCGGTTCCGACGTTACCTGGGAGAACAGTACAAAAAAGCTTTTCCGGTCGAGGGCGAAAAGGCCCCGCAGGCAACCCCGATCATCAGCATCTATTTCCTCGGGTACAGGCTCGACCATGTGGCAGCCCCCGTCATCAAGGTCCTGCGACGTTATTACGACGCGGCCACCGGAGAGGAAATCCCGGACCGTGAGGAATTCATCGAGAGTCTTACCCACGACAGTTTCGTGATCCAGATCCCGCAGCTGGGGCCGGAGCGCAGAACGGCCACGGAAAGGCTCCTGGCCGTTTTCGACCAACACCGCAAAGTCGAGGGTGACCGGCACGTCCTGGACATCGATGAGGAAGCGTATCCCGAGGCCTACCGAAAGGTGGTGCGGTGGTTGAACGGCGCGGTTTCCGAGCCGCAAATCAGACGAACCATGGAGGTGGAGGATGAGATCCTGGCGGAACTGGAAGATATAGAGCGCCGGATGGTGGGGATGGAAAAGGCCCTTGAGGAGAAAGATCAGATCATTGGGGAAAAAGACAGGGCGCTGGCGGAAAAGGACCGGCTGATAGCCGAGCTGCGCGGTTCGCGATAGGCCCGCGTGGCACGGCGCGGTGTAACCATCCCTGGCTCGTTCCCACGCTCCGGAGACTGTGAAAGTATTGCTGGATTTTCAGAGCTTCAGGGGTGAGGTAACATCATTTCCAAAATTTATCCGAAATTTGCGTTCATTTGCGGCAAAAAAGAATTCCCACCGCAAGAACCAAACCGCTGTTATCGGTACTTCGGCACTACTGTATTAGGCGGATAGAGCTGGCCAAGCTCGATCCGCCGGCGTTCACTGAGGATTTGACCACATCGGACGCGGCTGATAGAAACGGCACTTGTGTCCCTCCACAGGATCTTTACAACGTGCCGTTCGTGATCTCCGGTCTTCCCCTTGCCGTTCGCATCCTGCTCGCCGTGGCCGCGGGGGGTATGGCGGTGCTCGCTTTTGCGCCCTTTTCCTTCTACCCCATCGCTATTCTGTCCCTGGCCCTTTGCTACGCGCTGCTATCCGGGTCGGGGCCGCGGGAAGGCCTTCTGATCGGCTGGGGGTTCGGGATCGGTCTGATGGGTTTCGGTATCTTCTGGATCCGCATCAGCACGCACGAGTACGGCAACATGGCCCCTTGGCTGGCCTATCTGTTGACCGCCTTGCTGATGGTCGTAGCGGCCTTCTACTATGGGATCGCCGGCGCCTTGACGGCCAGGCTCAGCGCCGGCGCGCGCCTAAGCGGTCCCCTGCTGGCGTTTCCCGCGGCCTGGGTCCTGACCGAGTGGCTGCGGGGCTGGCTCTTCACGGGTTTTCCCTGGCTCACCATCGGCTATACCCAGATCGACGCCCCGCTGGCGGGCCTGGCGCCGATCACAGGCGTCTACGGGATCAGTCTGGTACTGGCCCTGTGCGCCGGGCTGCTCTGGTGCCTGATACGGCGGCGGGGGCGGATCAGGTATGCCGCGCTCGCCGGGCTGGTCCTGATCTGGCTCGCCGGCACCGCCCTCAAGGGCATTGAATGGACCGAGCCGGATGGTGCAGGCTTCCGTGCTACTGTCGTGCAGGCCAATATCCCGCAGTCCCTGAAATGGGACCCGGACACGCGCATTTCCAGCTTGCGCGCTTACCTGGGGCTCACCCGCGAGCGCTGGGACAGCGATCTGATCCTGTGGCCGGAGACGGCGGTCCCGGACTTCCTGCATGAGGTAGAGGATAGCTTCATCCGGCCGCTTGCGGCGGAGGCACGGGAACAGGGTACCGAGCTGGTGATCGGGATTCCGGTCATGGACCGCGAGGTGCGCCTTTACTTCAATGGTTTGATCAGTATCGGGACGGTCGAGGATGTCTATCGCAAGCGCCACCTGGTCCCCTTCGGCGAGTTCATCCCCTTCCGGGACTGGCTGGAGCCCATCGCGCGGGTCTTCGAGGTCCCTATGTCGGACTTCACCGCAGGCGATGCCCCACGGCCGCTGCTGCGGGTGGGTGAGCACCTGGCCGGCGCCTCCATCTGCTACGAGGATGTCTTCCCCGCCGAGGTGATCGAGGCCCTGCCGGAGGCGGCCTACCTCATCAATGTCAGCAACGATGCCTGGTTCGGCGACTCCTTGGCGCCCCACCAGCACCTGGAGATGGCGCGTATGCGGGCCCTGGAGAACGAGCGTTGGCTCCTGCGATCCACCAACACCGGGATTTCCGCCATCCTCGACCACCGGGGACAGATCTTAGGTCGCGTACCCCTCTTCGAACGCGGCGCCTTTTCAGCCGAGGTGCAGCCGCGGCGAGGGGCGACGTCCTTCGTGTATCTGGGCAACCGGCTCGCTATCGGCCTGGCCTTTTTGATGTTGGCACTCTCGATTCCGTATGCGCGCCGAAAGGGGCCAGGGGAAGCCGCTACGCAGCTGTGGCGGAATCGCAAGGAGTAAACTCCGACCTTCGAGCTTGTCTCTTAATGGTACAGGATTAACAGGATTAACAGGATTTCCAGGATTAACAGGATGTTAAAATCGTTATTTAAGAAAATAATCCTGTTAATCCCGATCATCCTGTTAATCCTGTCCGATTGGCGGTCGGCACGACGATTATGTGAACAGCCCCTAGAACCGCAAAGGCGCAAAGGACGCAGAGCGCGCGTCGGTTGAGGGGTGAGGAACGAACTCCAAACCAATAGAGTAGAGAAACCACGAATCACGCGTATCTTCGCGGATCGATTCGCGCTGATTCGCGTGATTCGTCGTTTTCCCTACGGAAGTCTGCTGACCTCGAAGATCCCCGCCCTGCTACTATTAGTTCACCTGTGGATTTTCCGGCGCGATGCGCGCCTCTCGCACGTGCCGG
>NZ_SMSC01000035.1:0-38397 GCF_004359955.1 Candidatus Thiosymbion oneisti | reverse complement strand
TATGACTTGCGAAAAAACCAACGGTCCTGAATACATGATCCTCTCCCCGGGGAATCCAGGGCCGAAGCATGTCGGTACGGGTTTTTGCGTTCAAGTCGGTGACACCCCGAAAATGGATGTTTTTATCCACATTTCAGATAGTTATCTGGTAACCACCCAAGTTTAACGGGACAACAGTGAGTAACCACATATTCCGAAACGATATGGGAGGGCCAGTTAAACACTGGTGTTTAACTAGCCAGGGCGGACGCATGTCCTTATAAATCAACAAGTTATAATTAAACTTTATTGTCATGTTCGGCCTGTAACTATCTGAAGTCATTGATTTTAAAAAATTTTATACACGCTCGCCCTGTTTAACTAGCTTGACAAACACGGTAGGGGCCATATATTTTGGTACCGTAAGCCCCGGATCTGCCTCTGCTAGAGTGGTTTCACTCGAGTATGCACCCGGGGTTAAGCCGTTTAGGGCCCCTGTTTTTTCCTTTCGTTTCCCCGGCAGTCCCCCTCTCGTGGATCCTTCGGGCTCGCAACCTTTCCTCAGCATTTTCCGTGGCCTAGTTGCTGGACGTGACCGGACACCTCCTCTCGTATAGGAAACGCTGATGAATCAACCATCCGAGGACTCGATGCATGGCCCGTCATCCCCATATGGACCAGGAAATGGACCAGGAACAGATCGCCTTGTCGGAGATGCTTGATCGCATCCTGAACAAGGGGGCCGTTATCATGGGCGAGGCTACGATCTCGGTGGCGGGGGTGGACTTGATCTACCTGAGCCTGCGGGTCCTGGTATCCTCCATCGACACGGCGCTGCGCGGCGCCGAGACCTACCCGGAGGAATCCCCATGAGCGGCGTCGCCGATGCGGATACCCGGATCCTGTCGGAGGACATGACCGAGTTCGCGCGCGTCATGCGCTCCGAAACGCCGCCGGATCAGCGGCCCGTCACAGGCACGGCTCCACGCATCAATGTGTCCGATGACGACGTCAAGCGCGGACTTGGCCGACTAGTGCTGGCACTGGTGCGTCTGTTGCACGAGCTCTTGGAGCGTCAGGCCATCAGACGCATGGACTCCGGCACCCTCACGGACGATGAGATCGAGCGGTTGGGCCTGGCCCTGATGAAGCAGACCGAAGAGATCGAGCGCTTGCGCCGAACGTTCGGGTTGGAAGAGGAGGACCTGAACATCGATCTGGGACCGCTAGGTAAGCTACTCTAGCCGAGGCAACCCATCGCGCAATCCAATAACCGGGGAAAGACATGGCGACACAGACCAGATTAAAGCACTCGCTCGAGACCAGCAACTTGGCCGACGTGCTCGAACGCGTGCTCGACAAGGGCGTAGTGATCGCCGGCGATATCAAGATCAAGCTGGTAGACATCGAGCTCCTGACCATCCAGCTACGGTTGGTCATTTGCTCGGTGGACAAGGCCAAGGAGATCGGTATGGATTGGTGGTCCCAGGACAGCGCCTTTCGTAGACTCACGGACAAGGCTCCCGATGCGACCGAACTCGCGCAACGGGTCAGTCAGCTCGAGGCGCAACTGGCCGAACGGTCCGGTCCGCAGGTCTGAGAGCCTGTCTGGCATGAGGTGCTGACCTGGGGTTAGTCCTTGGCTAGCTTCTTCGTGGCGACATTGAGGTGGAAGATGGCTTTATGGAGGTCGCCGAGACTCAACATGCCCACTAACATGCCTTCGTGCGCCACCGGGAGCCGCCGGAAGCGATGACGCACCATAACGGAAGCGGCCCGCAGCACATGCATGTCCGGAGACACCGTGATGGGATTACGGGTCATGAGGTCGCTTACCGACAAGGCCAACACATCCTTGTACTTGGCAATCTGCTTGTCCAGATCCACATTACCCATGCCCTCCTCCATTAGGTTCTCGAGCTTCGGAAACAGGCTGTGCAACACATCCTTCTCCGCGATGATCCCCACCAGCTCGCCGTCGTCCGCTACCACCGGGATACCGGGGATCCGGTACAGACACATGATGGAGGCTACTTCCATGACCTTGGCATCCGGGCTGACCGAACGTATGGCGCGACTCATGACTTCGTGAACTTGCATGGAACAGGCGTCTCCTCTTGGGATGAGCGGGCTTAGAGGCTGTCTAAAAAAGGGCCATAGGCCAAAGTAGAGGGTAGGCTGGGTTGAGGAACGAAACCCAGCGTTTACGGGCAAGTCTGGCTTGCTGGGTCTCGTCCCTCGACCCAGCCTACCGCTTTGAAACCAACATGTTAGTTTTTAGACAGCCTCTTAGACCCGCTGGATGCAGGACTCCCGGCGACAAGATTCCGGCAACTCCACTCGACTGTTGGTTTTGTTGCAGTGGTCACCACTCAATCATCGGGCGAGCGCATATAAATCTTTCCGAATCCCCTCAACCTCCCTCCCCCTGCGAGTGTCGCAAAAGACGACACTTGCCGCGATCCAGGGATCAAGCACTCGGTTTGACTGCCGCAACCGGTTGAAGATGTAGGAAGATTCGGACCGGGTTGCACCTGGGGCTCGGTGTGTGGTCACTTGACGACCGCTGCCAGAGTTTCTTCCGTTAGTGTGTCACTGGGTCCGATCTTCCTCGGTAATTCCTGCAGCAGCGATTCGTTTGCCGATCCGGACACTGACTCCCCTCTCGACTCAACGGCATTATCGAATACCTTGCCGGACGAGAGAAGAGCGATCGCAGACATCAGCAGGAACATAAAGACGATCACGCCGAGGGCCGTGGCCACAATATGTCTTAGCTCGTTTCTCATGGATTTCTCCCGCGCGTAGCCTCGATACTGTTCATGCAGCACCGATACATTCAGGGCACCTTGAAAAATAGGTGTTTTCACCGATCAAGCGAATCTAACCTATTGATTATTCAAGCGTGCCATTGATGAAAATCATGTTTTTTAAGGCGCTTATTATATGATTTTAATATCATTATATTAGCTATCACGAAGATATAATAATTATAACTATTGAGAAAATAAGGATTATTTTTTATGTTTTATTTTGCCGATAAAACATGAGAGTGTCATATAAAGAGTATAGCACTTTATTTTTTCGATGCAGGGCTAGGTCCTGTCGACATTTAACCCGATAGACTACGCCCAACTCAGCTATTTAGGGGTGTAGAAATGGTTCGCCTGAATTTGCGTGACGACCAATGGGAACGGATCCAGCACCGGTTGCCAGGCAAGGCGTCAGACCGCGGACGGACCGGTCGCGACAACCGACTGTTTGTCGAGGCGATCCTGTGGCTGGCCCGCTCGGGCGCCCCGTGGCGCGAGCTTCCCGCAGCATTTGGAAACTGGAATAGCGGGTATCAGCGATTCGCCCGTTGGCACAAGCATGGCGTGTGGTCCGAGGTGTTCGAAGCGTTGGCAAAGGATTCTGATGTTGAAGAAGTTGTCATCGATAGCACCGTGATTCGGGCTCGTTGAACGCTTTTTCAATCGCATCAAACACTTGCGGCGCGTCGCCACGCGCTACGATAAGCTGGACGGGCGCTACCTCGCGTTCGTGGCGAGCGCCTCGATCTTGATCTGCCCGGCTTAAATGTCAACACACCCTAGTACATAATTTCGACTAATATTGCAAACTTCTCGGAGGAGGCACATAGTCAAGCTTAGGCGATTATGCCCGCAATATAAGTTGAAATGATGTACTAGTCCTCACGCAGCAACCGGAAGCGCTGTCCCGGCGCCAGGTCCGGTGCGGCCACGCGCAGGTGCTCACCATCAGGCTCCTGGTCGCTCCCGAGCAATATGACGCGGAGGCGCTGGCCGTCCTCCCGGGTGACCCAAAGCTCCTCGTGGCTATGCTCCACCGCCGCGCTGGGCAAGGTCACGGCACCGGTACGTTCCGGGAGCCGCAGACCGAGCCGCGCCCGCAGGCCGCCGCGGTGGGGCTCGACCCGGTCACGGAGCGCCAGATCCACGGCAATCTTGCGGGTAACCGGGTCGAATCCGAGATAGGTGCGATAGATGGACGCGACCACGTCCCGTTTCAGATCCGGCAGATGCAGGCGTAGCCCGGCGTGGTCGGAATCGGTCAGGGTCCTATACTGGTCTGGGGTGAGGGCGAAGGGTACGATCAGGGTGGTGAAGTCCGCGGCCGCACCGACGTTTTCCCCCTCCTGCACCCACTGACCCGGCTCCAGGTTGCGGCGGGTGATCCGCCAGCCGGCGGGGGCGCGGATGCGGGTCCGCAGCAGACGCTCCTGGAGCACCTTCTGCCTGTTCCCTAAGACCTGCAGCTCGTAACCATTGTCCCGCAGGGCCTGCTCCAGGGCATCGAGCTGGGAGGCGGAGGTGTGGTCCCGGCGGGCCAGCTCGGTGTGGCGTTTGACCTCCCGCCGATCATAGGCGACCCGGGTCCGGAGGCGTTCCTGTTGGATCTTGACCTCCGCCAGCTCCAGCTCGATGAAGGTAGCGTCCAGACGCGCGAAGATCCCGTCCTTACCGATGGTCTCACCGATGTCATAGGCGACCGCGACCACCCTGCCTGCGGTCTCGGTCGCGAGCGGCAGCTCGGCGCGCGCCCGGGTGAACCCGGTGAGGGTCACCTCCCGCAGCGCAGGCTCGGCGGTGGCGAGAGGGACGCCCGGCTCCGCCGCGACGCCGGACCCGGCCACCATGGCCGCCAGCCATAGGGCCTTGAATGCCATTGTGCTTTGTCTGTCCCTATTTCCACTATTTCCCGCTACACCGGCACATCCAGCGAATCGGGATACAGCTCGATACCCAAGTGTTCACCGACCTGACGCGCCCGATCATCGATCATGGGCGATACCACGATCATGCGGGTTGCTTGCCTTTTATGACGCCGCTCATAAAAGCGAACCTTGCGTTCGAAGGTATGCATGTCGGATTTGCTCATCGACGACTTGAGCTCACAGAGAATCAACAGGCCGTTTTTAATGATCACGTCGAGCTCGACCTGATCCGGTCGCCCAAAGACCTCGCCCTCATCGTCGAACTCGTTTACATTGATTACCTCCACCTCGAAGCTCTCCACCAGGATGGCGGCCAGTGCATCGCGGAAGGCCCGTTCCGATTGGGTGCCCCAACGTGATCCCAGTGCGCCGAGTGAGCGATCGATTCGCTTATTCATTGCATCGAAGCGCCGATTCGACTCTTCCCAGTTGCGTCTATTCTCCTCCTTTTGTTCCTCCCATTTGCGGTTTTGTTCGTCCCATTTGCGGTTTTGTTCGTCCCATTTGCGGTTTTGTCCATCCAATTTGCGGTTTTGTTCCTCCCATTTACGGTTTTGTTCGTCCCATTTACGGCTTTGCGCCTCCCGATCCCGTGCCAATTCATTCAGCATCCGGGTAAACCGGTCCTCCGTCTCCACTTTAGTGGGGAAATGTTCACGGGTAACACTTAGAATATAGTCACCCAGCGATGGATCGCTGCGTAGCAGCTGCGGGAGATGGCCGCGAATAGAGCGAATCATTTCCTCTTCTGTCACTAATCCGGTCATGGTAGACCTCCGTCAATTATGGATTCATGCCGAAGCCCATACACCCGCATCATCTTTCGCAATGAAGTGACAATATAGGATTTCTACGGCATGAACGATCACCATCAGAAGGATACCTCGAAAAATTCAAGTTCGCCTAATCAGATAGCTTCTAAGAACCACGAATGCACACCAATTCGTGTCCGTTCGTGGTGCTTCTTCCGGCTCTCAGGTTCCAGCCGCATCGATTGGGGTGGGGGAAGGCTGCGTCAGCTTGGCAGCAAGCCAACGGCAGCGAGATGCTCGGTCTGGGCCCAGGATCTCACTGTCCAGTCGTTTCCGTCGATGTCAATCCGGTTGATGGTGGCGTTGCGCAGGTCGATCCGCATCCGTTCCTCGATTCCTTTCCCGACCGCACGGCGGTAGCAATCCCCTAGGGGGCCGCCGTGGCTCACCACCAGGATGCATTCCCCCCGGTGGCGCGCGGCGATCTCCGCGACCGCCCCGGTCACCCGTTCGAACCGCCGGCGGAGGCTTTCGCCGCCGGGTATGGGCTCGTCCACCAGATGCTCGCGCCGAATCCTAGTGGCCTGCGGTTGATCCCGTTCCGCCTGGGCCCGACTCAGCCCCACCAGCACCCCCAGGTCCCATTCGCGCAGGCGTGCGTCGGCGCGAACCTGCTGCCCGTTGTAGCGGACGATCGTCCAGGCGGTCTGGAGGGCACGCAGCAGATCACTGCTGTAGACGGCATCGAAGCCGGTGTCTTGCAGACAGGTGGCGAGGGCCTCGGCTTGGGCTCGGCCACGCCGGTTCAGCAGAACCTGGAGGTGACCCTGGAGGCGCCCTTCGGCGTTCCAGTCCGTCTCACCGTGACGGATAAGGGTGATGCGCGTGGACATGGTAGGTCAAGGACTGACCTGGTTACGCGCGCTCACCTCCCTTGTCGCCCTGCGACCCGCAAGCGGAGGGCGTTGAGCCGGATGAAGCCGGTAGCGTCGCCCTGGTCGTAGGCCCCGGCATCCTCTTCGAAGGTGGCGAGGGACGCATCGAACAGGCTGTTGGTCTCGGACCTGCGGCCCACGACCATGACATTGCCCTTGTAGAGCTTCAGGCGCACCTGTCCATTGACCACCCGCTGGGTGCGGTCGATGGCGGCCTGGAGCATCTCGCGTTCCGGCGTGAACCAGTAGCCGTTGTAGACCAGCTTGGCATAGCGGGGCATGAGCTCGTCCTTCAGCTGCGCCGCCTCCCGGTCCAGGGTCAGGGACTCCATGGCCCGATGGGCCTTTAGCATGATGGTCCCGCCGGGGGTTTCGTAACAGCCGCGGGATTTCATCCCCACGTAACGATTCTCCACGATGTCGTTGCGACCGATACCGTGCTCGCCGCCGATGCGGTTGAGCGCGGCGAGCATCCCGGCGGGTGTCAATCGCTCACCGTCCAGGGCCAGGATGTCCCCACCCTCGAAGGTCAGCTCGAGGTAAGTCGGCCGGTCCGGGGCCTGCTCGGGCGCGCGGGTCCAGCGCCACATGTCGGCGGCCGGCTCGGTCCAGGGGTCCTCCAGGTCATTGCCTTCGTAGGAGATATGCAGCAGGTTGGCGTCCATCGAGTAAGGGGATTTGGAACCCGCGCGCTTCATCTCCACCGGAATACCCTGGGACTCGGCGTAGGCCAGCAGCCTTTCCCGGGACAGCAGGTCCCACTCCCGCCAGGGCGCGATGATCTTCACATCCGGCTTGAGGGCATAGGCGCCGAGCTCGAAGCGGACCTGGTCGTTACCCTTGCCGGTAGCGCCATGGGCAATGGCATCGGCACCGGTTTCATCGGCGATTTCCACCAGGCGTTTGGCGATCAGAGGCCGGGCGATGGAGGTCCCGAGCAGATACTCACCCTCATAGACGGCATTGGCGCGAAACATGGGATAGACGAACGCGCGCGCGAACTCCTCGCGCAGATCCTCGATATAGATCTCTTTGATCCCCGCGGCCGCGGCCTTGGCCCGGGCGGGTTCGAGCTCTTCACCTTGACCGATATCGGCGGTGAAGGTGACCACCTCGCAGCCATAATGCTCCTGCAGCCACTTGAGGATAACGGAGGTATCCAGACCACCGGAGTAGGCCAACACCACTTTCTTGATCTTGTTGCGCACGATTGGATGACTCCTAAGACGAGAGGCTTTGACGTTGCCCAACCCCTGTGGTTTTCTGTTGCCCGGTAACAGCCAAGCGTATGGAATCTTCCGGGAGCGGACTATGGGCGACCAGGCCGAATTGAGCATCCTCAAACCCGACGATTGGCATCTTCACCTGCGGGACGGGGAACAGCTGGCATCGGTGGTCCATTATACGGCGCACCGTTTCGCCCGTGCCATGGTGATGCCGAATCTCCCGGTCCCCGTTACGGACACCACCCAGGCCATCGCCTATCGCGACCGCATCCTCGCCGCTCTGCCCGAAGGATACGGCTTCGAGCCGCTGATGACCCTGTATCTCACCGACAACCTATCGCCCCAGGAGATCGCGCGCGCCGCCGCGTCCGGGTCGGTCCATGGGGTGAAGCTCTATCCCGCGGGGGTCACCACCAACGCCGCGCACGGCGTCACCCGCATCGACCGCATCTATCCGGCATTGGAGGCGATGCAGCGCCTCGACCTGCCGCTGCTTGTGCATGGGGAGGTAACCGCCGAGGCGGTGGATATCTTCGACCGTGAGCAGGCCTTCATCGATCAGGTCCTCTACCCCCTGATCCGTGATTTCCCCGAGCTGCGGATCGTCCTGGAGCACATAACCACTGCCGAGGCGGTCCGGTTTATCCTCGCAGCACCGCCGCAGTTGGCGGCCACCATCACGCCCCATCATCTCTTGTACAACCGCAATGCCATCCTGGCCGGCGGTATTCGGCCCCACTTCTACTGTCTGCCGGTACTCAAGCGAGAGACCCACCGTCAGGCACTCGTCGAGGCCGCTACCAGCGCAAATCCGAAGTTCTTTCTCGGCACGGACAGCGCCCCCCACCCGCGCGCGGGCAAGGAGACCGCCTGTGGATGCGCCGGGATCTTCAGTGCCCACGCCGCGATTGAGCTCTATGCCGAGGTCTTCGAGCAAGCGGGGGCACTCGACAGACTGGAAGGCTTTGCGAGCCAATTCGGGGCCGATTTCTACCGCCTGCCCCACAATCAGGAACGCATCCGCCTGATCAAGGAGACCTGGCGGGTTCCGAATTTCTATCCATTCGATCAAGACCGGCTGGTGCCGCTGCGGGCTGGCACAACAGTGGCCTGGCGCCTGGCCGATTGACTCTGATCCGCTTTTCCGCTTTCCATGTCACTGCTTTTCGCGTATGGTGCCGAACATTGAGCGCCGGCCGGTGTCTCCCGTCTTTCGGTTGGCCCCCTTCCCCAGGGCCCATCAGGAATGATCCGTATCCCGACACCTCCATCGGTTCAGGAAACCTCCGGGTGAGCCGGTTTGCGGGGGCTATACATATCTTAGAGCCTGTCTGGCTTATGCGTTCGTAGCGAGGGATCGAGGGGCAAAAGGCAAGATTTTTGCGCTCGACTGAGGCGAATAGTGGGCCTAATTTAACGAAATCGAGCGGAAAATCTGGCCGTCTTCTTCGATTCCGCGTAGAACAGTCGTAAGTCAGACAGGCTCTCGCAGTCGCGGGGTGGCTGCGGCCATACCGCAAGGCCCTCCGACCGGCATGTGCATAGGCCGGACTGACCGGCCTTTCTCTCCTTCGATGCACAGCTTTTAGGGACTTATAGACCGATGAATATTTATGTTGGCAACCTGGCTTATGGTGTGACTCAAGACGAACTGCACGAGGCCTTCAGTGCCTATGGCCAAGTCGAGAGCGCGAATTTGGTCACCGACAGGGATACCGGCACCTCGAAAGGGTTCGGGTTCGTGGAGATGCCGAGTAATGCCGAGGCCGACGCTGCGATCAAGGCCCTCAACGGGACTCCGTTGAAAGGCCGCAACATGAAGGTCAACCCAGCCAAACCGCGCGGTGATCGCAAGTCGCAGAACCGCCGCTTTTGAGCCTGCGAGTAAGGGTTACCGATCAGCGAAAAAGCGGAACGGCGATCGCCAGAATGATCGAGAAATCGAGCCCGCGTAGGGCGGGTTAGGCCAGGGACGGCCGCCACCCGCCATTGGGACCACCACCTGACGGCGGGTGATGAGGCACCCAATCACAGTGGCCAACTCAGCCCCGAAGTGTGCCTCTCACCCGCCCTACGCGCGCTTCGTCCTTTTCTCTTTCGTATTCCGACCCACCACGGCAAGCGGTCAGCAGCTAACTTAGAGGCTGTCTAAAAATTAAGGTACTGATTTTAGGGCATAAAATCTGAAAATTTCGCGCTCGTCCCACGCTCCAGCGCCTGCCTGTGCGTCCCTGCACGCAGACAGGTGGGAACGCCGTTTTGTCCGCTCCAGCGGACGCAGCTTCTCCGTGCTGATCGGCGTTGGCTGTTAACCTACCAGGCACTTAATCGACGCTGGAGCGTCAGATCCCTCCTCCGTCGGGACCGGGTCTGCTCCCACGCTGGAGCCTGGGGAGCCAGCCGAAAATCAATGCCAGTAGAAAATCAATAGGTTAGTTTTTAGACAGCCTCTTATAAACAAGGGTTTGCCTTTTTTGCCAGACAGGTTCTTAGATTCTCTGCCCGGCGCGGTTTCCGTGGTCGCGCTCCAAGCGTCCGATTAGACCTTTTCCATCACATAGAATACATATCCGTAGCTGTCTTCCGAACTGCCGAAGATTCGGATCTCCTCCAGGGTTTCACTTGCAAAATCTCTGACCGCCTGGTCGGGATGGTCAAGCAGCGATCGGGCCCGGGGTTCCAGTCGGTCGTAATAACCCTCAATCCAGGTCGCTCTTGGTAGGGTATGGGTGGCGAGGATCCTGTAGCCCGCGTCCTCGGCGACGCCCCGATTCTCATCGGCACTGCGCATATCAGAGTAGCCGGTTTTGAAGAACCGGCGCACATCGGCGGGGACCTTCTCCTGCAACCACGAGAGCTCGCTGACGACCGCAAATCCGCCGGGTTTCAGAGCGGAGTGCCATATCTTGAGCGCATGCGGAAATCCGATGTTGTAGGCAGCCCCCTCGGACCAAAGCAGATCAATCCCCTGAAACCTGTCCGCAATGTCTGCCATATCCATACAATATGTTTGAATCAGAGGCCCGATTCCGGCCCCCTCGGCACCTTCTATGAGGCTGGACAAGAAAGGTTCGTAGGTATCGACGGCGTGCACAGGATTCCGGAGTCGGTTCGCCAGTGCCAAGGTGTGCCGTCCCCTTCCGCAGCCTGCGTCGACAATCAGTCCATGGGGGACCTTGGGGAGCATATCGAGAACCTGCAGCGTATCGGAATCACTCCCGGGGCCTAGCTTCTCCATACCCCCGAAGACCAGATCGACCGGATTGGCATGGCTCATTTCATCTGAATCTCCATCACCTACGGGTAAAGCGATTGCGCACGATCGAATGTCGGATTACGGCACGTTCGAATGCAATCCCATTAAGCCCGCGTAGGGCGCGGGTTAGGCCAGGGCGCCATTGGGGACCACCACCTGACGGCGGGTGACGAGGCACCCAATCACAGTGGCCAACTCAGCCCCGAAGTGTGCCTCTCACCCGCCCTACGCAGGCTCTATGTCATCTCCGGGGTTCGAGAAAGTTGCCACAGCTACCCAGATTAAGACAATCTACGGTTTCAAGATAGATCGCCTTCGGATCCAGGGTAACTGCGAGATTACCACCGACTGCAGGAAAAGCGCCGTCGCCGCGGCGCGGGTGGAGCCCCGCGCCCAGGCCTCGGCAAACGCCGATGGTAATACACGCAGCTTGGGTCTGATCAGCCCGCGCCGCTTTGCCGCCGCACTCCAAAAACCTCACCGAGGACACACAGCATGACCGAGACCATCCATAATGTCGATCAGGCTGAGATCGGCAAGTTCGAGGAGCTGGCCGCCCGCTGGTGGGACCCCAACAGCGAGTTCAAGCCCCTGCACCACATCAATCCCCTGCGCCTGGACTATATCGACCGGGCAGCAAAGCTCAAGGGCAAGGAGGTCTTGGACGTGGGTTGCGGCGGCGGCATCCTGTCCGAGAGTATGGCTCTACTCGGCGCACAGGTGACCGGCATCGACATGGGGGAGCGACCCCTGCAGGTCGCCGAGTTGCACACCCTGGAGTCCGGCGTCCAGGTAACCTATCGCCGGGTCCTGGTGGAAGACCTGGCCGCGGAGAGCCCGGCCCGGTTCGATGTGGTCACCTGTATGGAGATGCTTGAACACGTCCCCGAGCCGGCGTCCGTGGTCACCGCCTGCGCCCGCCTGGTGAGACCCGGCGGCTTCGTCTTCTTCTCGACCCTGAACCGCAACCTCAAATCCTACCTGCTGGCGATCATCGGCGCCGAGTATATCCTCAATATGCTGCCGCGGGGCACCCACGACTACGGACGTTTCATCAAACCCTCGGAGCTGGACGCCTGGGTCCGGGCCGCGGGGATGTACACCCAAGACATCACCGGCATGACCTACAACCCCCTGACCGACACCTACCGCCTCGCCGACCGGGATCCGGACGTCAACTATCTGATGACCTGCCGCCTGGACTCGGATTGAGTATGGGAAAACCGATCCGGTAGCCCCTCAATGACAGAAGATTTATCCGCAAATGAACGCGAATCAACGCAAATGAATCGAGAATAGGACACCTTGAAATAGTACAGGATTCACAGGATTTTCAGGATTAACAGGATGTTATAGTTGTTATTTAAGAAAAATAATCCTGTTAATCCTGATCATTCTGTTAATCTTGTCCTATTAGCGGTTGGCACGACGATTATGTCAACCAGCCCTTAGGTGTCCGGTTCCCTGTGATCAGGCACCGAAATTGTCTGAACCCGGACACAGCGGAAGCCGAGGCGGTCACGGAGGTCGCGGCCGAGACGGTCGAGGCGGTCGCGGTTGAGGTAGTTGAGAAGGTCGCGGAGGTCGAGGAGGTCGCAGTCAAGGCGGTCGCGGCGGTCACGGAGGGTTTCGAGGATCTCTGTACGGGAGGCGGAACGGCAGGATTCGACGTCATCACGCCAGGAACCACCGCGAGCCACGGGAACGGCACCGGCCAATGCAAATTTCCGCGGATCGACCTGCGACTGGGTTGCCTGGGGAGAGTTTTGTGGGCTACTCAGGCACCATTCCCCTGCATTACCGAGCATATCGTACAGGCTCCAGGGATTGGCTAGCTTCTCGCCTACCGGATGGGTCCGACCGTCGGCATTTTCTTCATACCAGACATAGGCGTCGCATTCGGCCGGGTCGTCGCCATGGAACCAGTGGGCCTGGGTACCGGCGCGGGCGGCATATTCCCACTCCGCTTCGGTGGGGAGGCGATACAGGAAGCCGGTCTGCTCCGAGAGCCAATCACAGTAAGCAACTGCGTTCTGCCAGGAGATATTGATCACGGGCCGACGGCCGCGGCCCCAAGCCCGCATCGTCCGGTGCTTCGCGTCCCGTGGCCGCAGCAAAGCGGTCATATTCCTCGAAGGTCACCGGAAAGCGAGTGCATGCAACCCACCACCTCCGCCGCCCGCAGCCGCTCGGGATTGGGCCGAAACCCTAACCGCTCGTACCAGCGGTCGGGGAAGCGTTTGCGCAGGTAGGCATCCACCTGGTCCTCGTCGAACAGGGAAAGGAACACCATGGGGCAGATATACTCACCGACCTCCACCCGACCCGGACGGCCGAAGGGGTCGCTGCCGGTCTCCGGGAAAAACTGGGTACGGCAGGAGATGATGACCCGACGGAATCGCTTGGTGGCATCCAGCAACGCCACCAGTCGGGATTCGATGGTCCCCCAGGCCAGGGGGTCCTCGTCCAGGGCATCCAGCAGCAGTACGGTCCGAGATTTGTTCGAGCACTCGTCGATCCGCTCCAGGCTGTCCTCACCCAGCTTCAGGAGCAGACAGTCGTGGCCTTGGGGCCAGAAGGCCGTCAGGTGCATGAGGCGGAGCATCATGAGCAGGGAGGTCTTGCCCATCCCGGCGTCGGAGAGGATGAAGAGCTGGGTGCGACCGTCGCCAAGCGGCGGAAAATCGTCGTGCAGGAACTCATTGATGAATTGGAAGGCCGGCTCCCGGATCTGGGCGATGGGTTCCTGGTCCTCGTGCCGGTCGGCCGGATTGTGATGCTGACATTTGGGTTCGACATAGAAACGGGCCAGCTCACGTGGGTTGCTGAACATGTCGCCGATACGGGCCAGCTTCTCGCGGCGTGCCCCGCGGATACCCACCAGTTTCTCGATCAGCCAGATGAGCCCCAGTTTTCTGATTAGGGATACGAGGTTGGCGGCGGTGATGAAAGTAGCCGGTTCCGGCATGGTATTGCCCTTAGGTTCTACACAGGGTCGGTGTAAGCAATCAATGGAGTGTAACCTGGGGCGATGCGAGGGAAAAGCAGTCGGGTAGCCCGTAGGATGCGGTGAGCCAGCGTAGGATGCGGTGAGCGCGGCAGATCATTCAGGATGGCATCACGAGGAGGCGCGAACCGCATCAGAGGCGCGAACCGCATCAATAGACGCCTGGGCAGCAGCGGACCGCATCTTTGGATGGCCCGTGCCCAACCCTCAGGCATTGTAGGGTGAGCTGTACCCACCGCCCCGGCATCAAAGATCTTGGTCTTGTTATCGAATCCACAGATTACGCAGATTCTCGCAGATGAAAAACGAAATAATCGGTGGAAATCTGCGTAATCTGCGGATTAAAAAAACGCCTTCGCGGGCAACACCCAATAACGCCGAACAGCACCGGGACCAGGCAAGGACCTAACAACAGCCAGCTCAGTACACGCTTGGTGAGAAGGTACAGACCGCTCATCAAGAACCACGAAAAATACGAACGAATTTGCGTTTATCCGCGTTTATTTGCGGCAAAAAATATTTCCCCCTCGGTGAGACAAATGGCTGGTGAGATCACCGGACCGGCGCCGGACGAATGGCGCTTTCCCAACCAGGCAACGCCCGTAGGTTCGTCCGCCTATTACAGCCTGCGTTTCGCTCCGCGGGAGCTAAGGGACGACCTGGCGGTGCTGTCGGCCTGGCGGTATCAGGTCCGAGCGATCCCGGACCGGGTCTCGGACCCCGGCCTGGCGCGGATCAAGCTCCAATGGTGGCGCGAGGAGCTGGAGGGTACCTTTGCCGGCACGCCACACCATCCCTTGAGCCGGGTCCTGGGACCGGTGTTGGAGCAGCACGGGCTGCCTCAGGCCCCCTTCACCGACATCGTCGACCAGGTGGAAGCGGAAATCCTGTGCCGACGGCCTGGCACTGAGGCCGATCTGGACGCCGCCTGCGAGCGGGATCTGGGTGCCCTCTTCGAGCTGATCGCTCACTGCCATGGCCTGAGTGATGCGGATGTGCTGCGGGCCGCGCGCCGTCTCGGGGGCTTCTGTGCTCGGGTCTATCTGATCCGCGACAGCGGGGTCTTGGCGCGGCGCGGTCGGGCCCTGTTTCTGAGCGAGCAGCTAGGTGTGCTCGGTCTCTCGCACGTGGCGCTTGGCCGACGCGAGTATCGCGACCGCCTGCCGGAGCTGCTGGCGCCCGCGGCGGACCGGGCCAGATCCAAACTCACCGCGTCGGATCTGAACCGGGGTCTGCCGGTCTGCATCAGGGTCCGGGTGCGTATTCTGGCATCTCTGCTCGAAGAGCTGGCGGGCGCGGGCTTCGCGGTCACCGATCAGCGTATCGGGCTCACTCCCCTACGCAAGCTCTGGCTCGCCTGGCGGGAGAACCGGCGGACACCATGAGTCCCAGCCGTTTCGCCCGTTCCAGCCAAGGCGAGCCCGCGTAGGTCGGGTAAGGTGCGCCTGCTGTGAAGCTGCATTCTAAAAGGCTAAGCCTTTGTTCTAGATGGCGCGCCCGGAGAGATTCGAACTCCCGACCACCTGGTTCGTAGCCAGGTACTCTATCCGGCTGAGCTACGGGCGCGTGAAAAAAAGTATGCGGTGACGGCCGGTCCGAGTCAAGCTCGACAGTGGATAACTGTCAGGTCCCGGATGATTACTGACGACAGTCAGTTGGGAGGTAGCGAGCCTCGATAGTCGTGGCCGTTTCGGCGTCTGTCGTGCCGTCGGCTGTTCCTGTCGTGTCATCGCCGGTCGGGGGAGGGGTAGCTTTTCCACATACCCACACCAACCCGCCGGCCTTATTCCGAATAGGGCTGAGGGCGAGTGCCTTATTCTTTATCGCCTGGTTTACTCGGTTACCGCCATAGGTGATGGTAATGGTGCCCTTATCGCCGACCGCAACGCCGGTAACATAATTACCCGTAATGGAATCGGCACTTGCAACACCGGCGGCGTCATTCGTGTCGGGAAGATTCCCGCGCACTGCGTTGAAGGTGCTGACGGCCGCTTTGACTTCCGCTGCCAGATTCAATCCCTCCGTGACCTGGGTGCGGATCGTGTAGTCCTGATACGCGGGAATCGCAATGGTGGCCAGGATGCCGATGATCGCGACCACGATCATCAATTCGATCAGGGTAAAACCCGCCTGTTGTTTCATTTATAGTCCTCCAAGTTTGATTCGACCAGCTGACGCGGGGGAGATCCTGCACAAGCACACGCCGAGTATACAGTCTTGAGTGCCTGCGCGAACCGCCCCCGATCTCAGGGCAGCCGCTCGAGCTTCCCCATCAGATCGTCGTAGCGCACGCGCAACCGGTTCGGCATCCCTGCCTTCTTTGCCTCCTCACAGCCGCCGATCTGTTTGAGCCTCGCCAGGGACTCCCGTTGCAGACGTTCTTGCGCCCGGCGATAGGAGCGTTCGGGAAACAGCTCGTCCTCGATCTGGAGGACGGTCATACGGAACCTGCTCACCAGCTCCTTATTGAGGTTATCGACACGGCGGCCTGAACGGTCGCGGCGACAGCGGGTATTGTAAAGGTCGAGTTCGGTAGCGACCTCGACCACGGCGACCAGCAACTCCTCGGTCTCCGCGTCGAGGAGGGGCTGGGCGGAAAGCAGGGGCAGGCCTGCTGCCAGCAGAAGCCCCGCGAATATGGCGGGGGCGGTACCGGTCCGCCGGCATGACTGCCGTGGTTGCCGTGCAGGTATGACGGGTAGATACATCCTATTCCGTGCCGTCCGGTCACCGCATCACTCAACTCCGGCCGTAGACGGGAACGACGGCCCCGGTGACACATCCGACCGCATCTGAAGACTAGTACCTCATTTCACCCTATTTTACGTTCTCAGGCTCGTAGGGTGGGCTGTGCCCACCAGCCAGGCACGGTGTTGGTGGGCACAGCCCACTACGGGTTACGCGCAAAATATGCAGAAATGGGGTACTAGTGACTCCTGCGCATCGGGCACTGCCGCTCGTGTAGGCTTGGGACGCAAAAATGCTGAAAACCCCACACCCCAGCGACAATGCGAGGGTAGGTGGATGGCTGTATGATAGCCGAATCTTGCGGTTCGATCGGTTTAATTCTAAAGGGTGCTCGAATCAAGTGCGTACCTCAGTGGATTTAATTTACCCGTGCATGGGCACGGCATCCGCGGCCGGTATCGCAATACCGGCGGTGTCGCCGTCCGTTAAGCAGGTGCCCTGGGTCTCGGTGCCGGTAGTTCGACGTCTGCTGGGGCGCCGGCCCGGAGGCATTTTCCCGTGAGCGAGTGGCTCTTTCTCCTCCTTCCCATAGCCGCGGTATCCGGGTGGTGGGTCGCAAAGCGCGGTGATGGAGACCAGGGTGTCCCGGGTCCCACGTCCGATCCGGCCTTCTTTCGGGGACTGAATTACCTCCTCGACGAGCAGCCCGACAAGGCCATCGACATCTTTGTGAAGCTCGCTGAGGTAAAGGATGAGACGGCGGAGGTCCATCTGGCCCTCGGCAGTCTCTTTCGGCGCCGGGGGGAGGTGGACCGGGCCATCCGGATCCATCAAAACCTAGTCTCGCGGCCGAACCTGAGCAAGGAGGAGCGCGGCTACGCCCTCTTCGAGTTAGGGCAGGATTATATGCGTGCGGGACTCTTTGACCGCGCCGAGCGCATGTTCCGTGAGCTGATGGAGATGCAGCTCCATCGCAAGCGGGCCCTGGAGGGGCTGCGCGAGATCTATCAGCAGGAGAAGGATTGGGCACGTTGCCTGGAGGTTGCCGAGCAGCTGTGGTTGCTCACCGGGGAATCGGTAGGCGCCGAAAGCGCCCAGTACCACTGCGAGCTGGCCGAGGAGTCCCTGAAGGCCGGGAACGGGCAGCAGGCTGCCACCCATCTGAGCCGCGCCCAGGCGATGGATTCCGACTGCATACGGGCGACCATGCTCCAAGCCCGGATGGCGATGAGCCGAGGCGATTCCCGAGCAACGGTGGCACTCTATCGCCGCCTTGCCCGGCAGGGCTCCCAATTCCAACCGGAAATTCTGTCGGAGCTGGTGGATACCTATCGCCGCAGCGGTCTGGAGGATGAGCTCAGCGAGCTCAAGCGCCTGTATCGCGCATACCCCAGCCCCGCGTTGGCGATGACGCTTACCGATGTGATCCTAGACAGGGAAGGAGATGAAGCCGCCATTGCCTTTCTCATCGAACATATCACCGGACAGGCCGATCTGGCCGGCCTCGAACGCCTGCTGGAGCTTTATGGGCCGAAGCTGACGGACGATGCCCAAACTCGAGCCGCTTTTGATGCAACCCTGGCTGTGGTTGGACATCTGCGTTCACGCCAGCCCGATCATCAGTGCGAGCATTGTGGTTTCGTCGCCCGCCGGCTGCACTGGCAATGCCCGAGCTGTAAATATTGGGGAAGCATCAAGCCGATCCAACCGGAACCCATCGGCAATCGCACCCATGCCCCGCCGACCGCCGCGTTGCCTGAACCGCATTGACCAACGCGCTTACCTTTGATTTCCCGGTAGTGGTTAACATCTAAGTTGGAACATGACCAACGGCACTGGCCGCTATGCCCCCTCTCCCTCTGGGAGAGGGTTGGGGAGAGGGGATCAAAAGGATGAATCGCTCTACTTTTTCACTTATAAGCTTACCACTACCGATTTCCCTAAAGTACCGCTTCCGGATACGACCCCAGTATCTTGAAGTAGAGCGACGCGCCCTCCAACTGTTTCAGGGCCTTTCCGACGAGCGTCTCATTTCGATGGCCGAGGATGTCGATGTAGAAGACATAGTCCCAAATGCCCCGCCGCGAGGGGCGGGACTCGATTCGGGTCATGCTGATATGGTGCTCCGCCAGAGGGTTGAGCATCCGGTAAAGGCCACCCGGCTCGTTGCGGCAGGTAAGCAGCAGGCTCGTCTTGTCACGCCCGCTGGCGGGTGAATCTTCCTTGGCGATCACTAGAAAGCGCGTGGTGTTGCCCGGCTCGTCCTCGATGCGGCGCGCCAGGACCTCAAGTCCGTAAATCTCCGCTGCCGACTCTCCCGCCACCGCCGCGGAACCGGCCTGGGCTGCGGCCATGTCCGCGGCCTGCGCGTTGCTGCCCACCGCGATCCGCTCGGCACCCGGCAGGTGGTGGTCCAGCCAACCGCGACATTGGGCCAGGGATTGTTGATGGGAGAATAGGGTGCGGATGTCCGCCAGGTCCGGCTCCCGACTCATCAGATGATGATGAATGCGCAGGGTCACCTCGCCGGCGATCTTCAAGGGCGAGCCCATGAACAGATCGAGGGTATGGCTGATCACGCCTTCGGTGGAGTTCTCCACCGGCACCACGCCGTAGGAGCAGGACCCGGCCTCGACCTCCCGAAAGACGTCGGCGATGTCACCCACGGGAACGGCATGTATCGAATGACCGAAATGCTTGAGGGCGGCGGCCTGGGTGAAGGTCCCCTCCGGCCCCAGAAAGGCCACGGCCAGGGGTTGCTCCAGGGCCAGGCAGGCGGACATGATCTCCCGGAACAACCGCGTGATCTCCTCTCCGTCCAGGGGGCCCGGATTCTGTTCCTTGATGCGACGCAGGACCGCCGCCTCCCGCTCGGGGCGGTAGAATTTTCGGTCGCCGTTGGCAACCTTGACGTTCGCCACCTCCCTGGCGAGGGTCGCGCGCGCGCTGATCAGATGCAGCAGTTCCCGGTCGAGGGCGTCGATGCGTTCGCGGATACGGGAAAGCGGGTCCTCACTGCTCATGACCGTTTTTCGAACAACCCAGGCAGCGTACCGAGAGCACCCCATCGATGGCTCGGATCTTGGTCAGGGTCTCCGCCGGAGGCTCCCGATCGACGTCGATCAGGGTCACGGCCACCGTGTCCCGAGACCGGTTGAGCATGTCCAGAATATTGAGCCCGACCGACGCCAGGTCGGTGGAGATCTGCCCCACCATATTGGGGACATTGTTGTTGACCACGGCCAGGCGATAGCCCCCATTGCGCGGAAGATTAATCTCCGGGAAGTTCACCGAGTTATGGACGTTTCCGTCCTCCAGCCACTCGCGGACCTGATCGGCGACCATGCGGGCGCAATTCTCCTGGGCCTCGTGGGTGGAGGCACCGATGTGCGGCAGCGTAACCACCCGTGGATGATCCTTCAGGAGATTGCTCGGAAAGTCGCACACGTAGGTGTAGAGGGTCCCCGCATCCAGGGCCGCTACGGCCGCCGCGTCGTCGATAATACCGTTGCGCGAGAAGTTCAGCAGCACCCCGCCGGCCTTCATGTGCTTGAAGCGCTCGGCGTTGATCATGCCCCGGGTCTCGTCCGTCAGCGGCACATGGAAGCTGACGAAGTCCGCGCGTCGGACCAGATCGTCCACACTGGCGGCCTGCCCTACCTCGGACTCGAGCTGCCAGGCCCGCCGCACCGTAATGGTCGGGTCATAGCCGATCACCTTCATACCGAGGGCACGCGCGGCATTGGCTACCTCGACGCCGATGGCCCCAAGGCCAACGACACCCAGGGTACGGCCCGGAAGCTCAAAGCCCACGAACCGCTTCTTGCCGCTCTCCACGGCCTGCTGGATGGCGGCATCGTCCCCCGTAAGACCGCGCGCAAAGCTCCAAGCCTGGGGGATGTTGCGGGCCGCCAGGAGCATGCCGGCGATGATCAGTTCCTTCACCGCATTGGCATTGGCACCGGGGGCATTGAACACGGGCACACCGCGTTCGGTCATGCGCGCGATGGGGATATTGTTGACCCCGGCGCCGGCACGGCCGATGGCCTGGACCGTCTCCGGGACCTTCATGTCGTGCATGTTGGCAGAGCGCACCAAGATGGCGTCCGGGTGTGTGATCTCGGAGGCCACCTCATATCGATCCCGCGGCAGCCGGTCGAGACCGGCAACGGAAATATTGTTTAGGGTAAGTATCTTATACATGCTCATGAATCTGCGAGAACCTGGGTAATCTGCGGATTGAAACTGTTAGGGTCCGTTCCCCACCTCCACATATCCTAGCACCATGCATGAACACCAATGGACACGAATTGGCGTGCACTGGTGTCCATTCGTGGTTTCGATCAGGGCAACTACGAGGGGTCGATCCTATCCGCCTCCTGTGGAGGGTGCCGCAAAAGCCCGTCCGTAGGCTGTCGCGGGGCGGAAACGGAATAACGCGCGCTCCCGTTTCCTTCGTTTTCAATCACTTGCAGTATCCGGAACGAATGGCCCATTTTTTCTTCTGCATCGCATAAAGACACCAAGCCACAAAGGGGTATAAGGATCGAGAGAAGAACGACAGAAAGAGCGGAGAATTCTCTGGCTCCCACGCTCCAGCGTGGGAGCAAATCCAAACGCTCCAGCGTCGAAACCTTGGCCGCTGGAGCGGCCACACGTGCGTTCCCACGCTGGAGCGTGGGAACGAGCCAAATACAGAACATACAAGGATGTGGTGAGCGCCTACCCGCCCCATCCCTGGGGCGGGTAGGCGCTCACCACAATCTACGGGCTGTTGCGACACCTTCATCAAGGGGCAGGGGGCAGTTGTCAGGGGAGGTCCTCTGACAACTGATAACTGACAACTGTCCCCTGAGATGCGGTTCGCGCCACCCGGCAGTGCCATTCTGAAAGATGTCCCGCGCTCACCGCATCCTAGGTCGGGCGTCATCTCTTAACGACACCCTCCTGTGGGGTGAGTCGCTGGTGGGCACAGCCCACTCTCCACCGCTGGTGACCGGCAGGGGTTGACCAGGACGGGATTTTTCTTAAAGATTGGCACTCGGCCTCCGAGAGTGCTGACAGGCCCGGCCAAAGGTAAGAGACTGTCTAAAGAACTGACGCTAAGGATACAAGACGATGAGTACCAACGCCGCAGACGCCGGCACCCAGCAACAGGCCCGGCTCGGGACCACTCTGATCAATGAGGTGGGCAAGGTCCTGGTGGGCCAGGACACCATGGTGCTGCGCCTCCTGACGGGTCTCCTGACCGGGGGGCACGTGCTGCTGGAGGGGCTGCCGGGGTTGGCTAAGACCCTGACGGTACACAGCCTGGCCAAGGCCATTGATACCGGCTTCTCGCGTATCCAGTTCACGCCGGACATGTTGCCGGCGGACGTGATCGGCACCGAGATCTTCAATCCCAAGGAAGGTACCTACAGCGTCAAGCAGGGTCCGATCTTTTCCAACCTGGTCCTGGCCGACGAGATCAATCGTGCCCCGGCCAAGGTCCAAGCGGCCTTGCTGGAGGCGATGCAGGAGCGCCAGGCCACCATCGGTGGTCACAGCTTCCGCATGGAGGAGCCCTTCCTGGTGCTGGCGACCCAGAATCCCATCGAGCAGGAGGGCACCTATCCCCTGCCCGAGGCCCAGGTCGATCGCTTTATGATGAAGGTCAAGGTCGGCTATCCGTCGCAGGAGGAGGAGCGGCGGATCCTGGACCGCATGGCGAGCGGTCAACCGATCCCGGAGGTCATGGTAGTTGCCCACCCCCAGGATATCGCCGCGGCACGGGCAGCGGTGGCCGATGTCTTCGTGGACGAGAAGGTGCGCGATTATATCGTCGCCATCGTGCACGCCACCCGGCCCGAGGCCGCCGGCCAGTCCAACGCCGGGAGCAGCGTGCCCGGCATCGAGGGAATGATTGAGCATGGCGCCAGCCCGCGCGCCTCCATCTGGCTCATGCTGGGTGTCAAGGCCCACGCCTTCCTACAGGGCCGCAGCTATGTGACGCCACACGATGTCAAGACCCTGGCCCCCGACGTCTTGCGCCACCGGATAGGGCTGAGCTACGAGGCCGAGGCGGAAGGCATGGTGCCGGAGGACATCATCCGGCGCATCCTGGATACCGTACTCGTCCCCTGAACCCAGGGCCGGCGAATAATGATCGCTGCTCATGCCGGTCATGTTTCTCTCTGGAACCACGAATGAACACGAATTCGTGTCTATTCGTGTTCATTCGTGGTTAAGATGGACCTATGCTTGCCAAAGAGATCATTCGCCGGGTACGTGAGATCCAGGTCCGCACCGGCCGTCAGGTCGCCGACGTGCTGGCCGGAGAGTATGTCTCCGTATTCAAGGGAGGCGGCATCGAGTTCGACGAGGTGCGGCCGTATCTGCCGGGTGACGACGTGCGATCCATCGACTGGAATGTCACCGCCCGCTCCGGCCAACCCTATGTCAAGCGTTATGTCGAGGAGCGCCAGCTGACCCTGATGCTGATGGCGGATGTCTCCGCCAGTCAGGATTTCGGCTCGCAGACGCGCTCCAAGCGCGAGGCGGCGGCCGAGTTCTGCGCCCTGATCGCCTTCTCGGCCATCCGCAACGACGACAAGGTGGGGCTGCTCCTGTTCCACGGTGGGATCGAACACTACATCCCCCCGCGCAAGGGCCAGAAACATGCCCTGCGCGTGGTCCGGCAGGTGCTGGCCCACGGTGAGGAGGCACCCGAGTTCCGCCAGGAGACGACCCCTGACGGGAGGCTGCGTGGGTTGGAGCGCCGGCATCCTGCCGGCAAATCGATGGAGAAGCTGCGCACACGGCTGCACGATTTCCGGGAATTCCTGCACCGAGCGGCCGCCTTGGATTTCCAGAGCCGGCGCCTGCGTCCCGCACGGCGGTCGACCGACATCGGTCAGGCGATGGAGTTTCTCCGCTCGGTGATGAAGCGCCGGGCCGTTTGCTTTGTGGTGAGCGATTTCCTCGATGAGGATTTCGAGCCTACCCTCACCGCTGCCAATCGCAAGCACGACGTCATCGCGGTCCTGATCACCGACCCCCGGGAGCTCGCGGTACCCCGTGTGGGTCTGGTCGCCTTGCAGGACGCGGAGACTGGGCAGACCCGACTCTATGACACGGGCGCGGCAGATTTTCGACGCGAGCTGGAACGGGCGGCGCGCGAGCGTATCGAAACCCTGGAGCGGCGGTTGCGCGCCCGTGGGATCGACTTTATCCATATCGACGCCGCGGGCTCGGTGGTCGATCCCCTGATCCGCTTCTTCCGCATGCGCGAGCGTAGAATGCGTCGGTGAGTTGCGAAAAATTTAGCCGCAAATCAACGCAAATGGCCGCAAATACACGTAACCGGACCAAGAACTGTCGATGATGGCGAACCGATCTCGACGTAACCGTTCAAACTCCCAATGTTTTTGCCATCCATGGCACTGGATTCCGGCAATCCCTGCCGGAATGACGAGGTGGGGGTTGAACGATTACATCTCGACCGATTTACGTTTATTCGCGTTCATTTGCGGCAAAAAAGGCATTCCTATTCCACACCATTCACGGGTAACGAGTATTGCCCTCATCTTGGTCCTCTGCACCTTCGCCGGGGTCCGGCCGACCTGGGCACAGGCGGAGCCGACCGAGCCGACCGCGCCGGCCACCGCGCAGTCGTCCGCAACCCTTGAACGCCGTTCCGAGCGCGGACCCGTGACCGCCCGGGTGATCCTGGAGCCGGCGGAGCCCAGGATCGGCGATCCCTTGACCCTGCGCCTGGAGGTAACGGCAGAGGCCGGCGTGGAGCTGCTCATGCCCGAGTTCGGCCAGTCCCTGGACCGCTTCGCCATCCGCGACTTCGTGCCCCGCGAAAGCATCGACGGGGACGGGCGCACCCTGGCTACCCAGCGCTATGTCTTGAGCGCGCCTATGTCCGGACCCCAGTACATCCCAACCCTCGCCATCGAGTTCGTCGATCGCCGCGCCGGGATGCGCCCAGCCCCGGAGGGCGAGGATACCTATGAGATCCTGACCGAGCGGCTCGATTTCCAGGTGCGGTCGGTGTTGCCGGAGGAGGCCGCCGACCAGGCCCTCGAACCGCCCCTGGGTGCTTTGGCACCGCTCAGCGCCTCAGCTACCGCCAAGGGTTGGGTCTGGCTCCTGATGCTCCCAGTGGTCCTCGTCGCCGCCTTGGGGGTACACTGGTGGCTCGGCGCACGGACCAAGGCGCGCCGGGCGAGCGCCCACGAGCGTGCGAGCGCCCGGCTCAAGGCCCTGATGGCGCCCCCCAGGCCCGAAGGCGCAGCAGCAGTGGATGCCTTCTTCGTGGAGCTCTCCGACCTGGTACGCCACTACCTGGAGGACCGCTTCGGCCTCCAGGCCCCGGAGCTCACCACCGAGGAGTTCCTGGACGTGGCAGCGGGATCGCCGGATCTGAACCAGGCCCACCAAGGCTTCCTGCGCGACTTCTTGCGCCGCGCCGACCAGGTGAAGTTCGCCCGCTACCTGCCCGATGCGGATTACATCGAAGAGGTACTGGACGCGGCCGGACGCTTTCTAGAACAGACCCGCGCCGCGGGGGAGCCGGAGGAACGGGCCATGCCCCGTACCTGGGACTTACCCTTTTTACCGCAAATGAACGCGAATAACACAAATAGGCCGAAATAGGTTCGCCAGTAATGAACAAAAGAAAACTCGTCAGCTTCGATTGGGCGCTGAAGCGCTTACTACGAAGCAAGGCCAATTACGAAGTATTGGAAGGCTTTTTGTCGGAATTGCTGAAGGAAGATATCGAGATCCTGGAGATCCTCGAAAGCGAGAGCAACCGCGACAGCGCCCGCGACAAATCCAATCGTGTGGATATGAAAGTCCGAAATCGGAAACAGGAAATCATCCTCATCGAGATCCAATACGAAAGGGAATTCGATTACCTCCAACGGATCCTGTTTGCGACCGCCAAAGCCATTACCGAGCATATTGCCGAAGCGGAACCCTATGCAAATATCGTCAAGGTGATCTCCATCAATATCCTGTACTTCGATCTGGGACACGGCGAGGACTATGTTTATCATGGAAAAACCCAATTCCGAGGGATCCATTACCACGATGAGCTGCGGCTGAACAACAAACAACAGGAGCTCTTCGGTAAACAGTACCCCCATGAACTCTATCCTGAATACTATCTTCTCAAGGTCAACCAATTCGATGATGTTGCCAGAGATTCCCTGGACGAGTGGATCTATTTTCTGAAAAACGGAGAGATCGCTGAAGGGTTTCGGGCCAAGGGGTTGGCCAGGGCAAAAGAGATTCTGGACATCATGCATCTAGGGGAAGAAGAACGGCGATCTTACGAATGGCATAGAGAAGAGTTACGTTACCAAGCCAGCATGTACCGCTCCTCCTTCTTTGACGGACGCATGGAAGGAAAGAAAGAGGGCCTGGAGAAGGGTATAGAAAAGGGTATAGAGAAGGGCAGGGAGGAGGGTATGGAAAAAGGGAAAAAAGCGACGGCAAAAATCATGAAGCAGGCCGGCGAGCCTATGGAAAAGATCATGCAATATACGCAACTGACGCCGGAAGAGGTGGAAGCTTTGTGAGCGAGCCTGGCATGAGAAACGAGCATCCGGAACCTTTTCCATTGAGCGCAAAAATCACATAATGACCTGGGAATTCCGCGATCCCCTATTCCTGCTCGTCGGGCTGCTGGCGCCGCTGGTCTATCTGTTGGCCAGCCGCATCCCCGCGCGGATCACCTATGCCAGCCTGGCATTGCCGGACCGCACCCCGACGGCCCTGCGGGTGCGCTTGGCGCCGCTGCCGGCCGGGCTGTTGGCCCTGGCGACCCTGGCCCTGGCCGTCGCCCTGGCCGGACCGCGCACCGGCGACGAGACCACCGAGGTCGAGCGGGAAGGCATCGCCATCCTCATGGCCTTGGATCGCTCGGGCTCGATGGATGCGCGCGACTTTGTGGCCGGGGACTACAGCGTCAGCCGGTTGCAGGCCCTCAAGGGGGTCTTCCGGGAGTTCGTACTCGGCGGCGAGGCTGGCCAGGGGCGGCCGGACGATCTGATCGGGCTGGTGGTGTTCGGGACCTATGCCGACGGCGCCTGTCCGCTCACCCTGGACCACGGCAATCTGTTGAATATCCTGGATCAGATCGAGGTGGCGCACGCGCGTTCGGAAACGGCGACGGCCATCGGCGAGGGCCTGGGGCTGGCCGTGGAGCGCCTGCTCGACGCCGAGGCCCAATCGAAGGTTGTCATCCTGCTCACCGACGGGGTCAACAACGCCGGTGAGCTCGATCCCCTGCAGGCCGCGGCGCTGGCCGCCGAGCACGGCATCAAGGTCTACACCATCGGCGCCGGCACCAATGGCTATGCCCCGATACCCGTAACCGGACCGGACGGCCGCCAATACCTGCGGCGCGCCTTAGTCGAGATGGACGAGAAGACCCTGCAGGAGATCGCCCAACGCACCGGGGGGGCCTATTTCCATGCCCGTGATGCCGAGGGCCTGGCTGCCACCTACCGGGCGATCGACGACCTGGAGCGCACCAAGATCACCGAAGTCCGCTACTTGCGCTATCGGGAGCACTACGCCGGGTTCGCGCTCGCCGCCCTGATACTGATCGCCCTGGCCGGTCTGGCGTCGGGGACCCTGCTGCGGAGGTTGCCGTGAATGGACTCCATTTCGCCGTAACCCACTGGGTCCACCTGCTGTGGGCCGTGGCGGCCTTCATCGCCTTGCTCGCCTGGCTCGAACGCCGCGGCCAGGGCGATCTGGACCGCTTCGTCGCCGCTCCTTTGCAATCGCGGCTGGTATTGCGCACCACCCCCCTGCGTCGCGCTTTACGCCTGATCTTCCTCGGGCTGTGTGGGCTGTTTCTGACCCTGGCCCTGATGCGTCCCCAATGGGGGGCCCAATTTGTCTCTACGCCGCGGGTCGGGGCCCAGATCATGGTGTGTCTGGATGTCTCGCGCTCCATGCTGGCCGAGGACGTGGCCCCCAACCGGCTCGAACGGGCCAAGGCCGAGCTCCGCGACCTCCTGAGTTATCTCGATGGGGACCAGGTGGGGCTCATCGCCTTCGCCGGTCGGGCTACCGTACTCTCGCCCCTGACCCCGGACTTCAGCTTTCTGCGCCTGGTGCTCGACAAGGCTGGCCCCCACAACGTCACCCGCGGGAGCACTCGGCTCGAAGAGCCCATCCGTAAGGCCCTGGCGGGATTCCGGGACCGCGGCGCTGGCGAGGTATCCCGTTCGATCCTCCTGATCACCGACGGCGAGGACCACGACTCCTTCCCCCTGGAGGCGGCCAAGACGGCCGCCGAGCGGGGCGTGCGCATCCTCGCCATCGGCTTCGGCGACGAGGCCGGGAGCGAAATCCAGATCACCGACCCCCGCACCGGGGCGCGCACCCTGGTGCGGAACGCCGACGGCAACCCGGTGCGCTCACGCCTGGATGGCGACCTGCTGCGCGAGATGGCCCTGGTCACCGGCGGCGCCTACATCCCGGCCGGTACCGGAGCCATCGACCTGGAATCCATCTACGAACGCCATATCGCCAACCTGACTCGCGGTCGCCTCACCGGGGGCAGCTACCAGATCCGCAACGACATCTTCCAGTGGGCCCTGCTCTGCGCCCTGCTGTGTCTGCTCGCGGCGGTCGCCAGCTCCACGGTTGGAACTGTGAAGAGAACCACGAATGAACACGAATAGACACGAATTATTGTCAGAGATCTTGAAAAATTGCTTCCTGGTAATTAGCGGAAACGCAGTTTCCGCTTCGCTCCATTTTCCAGCACTGATGTGCTGAAAAATAGCCGGGAGCCCTTATCCGACATCGGAAATCTTTCAAGATTCCAATTAAGTACTGGCACTTGCATTTAGGGATATACTGATAAATACAAATACTTTAGGTTGCAGTAGAGAAGCCGCTGTTGCATGTTTGGTATACTGAGAGTTCTATGGAAACAGTTGCGAACAATACCATCATGGTTTATGACGCCGAACACGAAGAAATAGTCAATTCGGCTTCAGAGAGTGTTGCGACTCCTGGCTTTGCATTGAGTAACAGAGACGGTCATGCAGTAAATTCGTATGTTGAGTTGTTGACGAAAGTAGCATCACTCAGTTATCACAATCCTCGTTTTCAGCTACTCTTCCGTGGCCAAACAACGGATTACAAAATGGGCGCTTCTGTTAATACAAGCAATCTATATCCGTCAATCCTCCGCCAGTTCGTCCCCCGAAAAATGAACGTAGAAACGCTCTTGATCGTGAATTTGAACTGTTAAAAAATGCTGAGCAATTACTTGTCGAGCATATTAGAAGAAGAGATCTAATCGAGAACCAAATAGTTCGTTGGGCAATACTGCAACACTATGAAGTATGCAAAACACCTTTATTAGGTGTTACTGCATCCCTGCAAAGTGCTTTGACGTTTGCTATAAGAGATCGCAGCGAAAGGCGGTATTCCCTTTGCCGCCGAAGCCGACGCGTTGCATATTGCGGTCGCGGCAGTGCACCGCATCGACTACCTCCTCACATGGAACTTTCGACACATCGATAATGCGGCCAAAAAACCAATCGTGCGGTCCATCTGCGCCACCGCCGGATATTCGTGTCCGGAAATCTGCGCGCCTATGGAATTCCTTCAGGAGACTGATGACAATGTATAAAGATGAAATAATTGCTGAAGTCTGGCGGAACCGAGAGGCTTACACCGAACAGCACCATCACAGCCTGGCTGAAATGGTGGCCGATCTCCAGGCACGCCAGAAAAGACCCGGGTGCAAACTCGTGGATAGGAGAAACCGCACAGGGGCTTCTAGCCGACCTCGTTCCTTGGTGTCTGAAGCTTGAGAGGCTGTCTGGTTAAAAGCGATCCTGAATGATTTAGCAGAGCCGGCAGGATTGCCATGGAAAGGTTAGCCGCAAGTAAACGCAAATGCCCGCAAATCAACGTCAATGGACCAGGAAGCGTCGATAATGGTGAATCAATCGCGACCGGTTTGCGTTGACTCTCTCGTTCCCACGCGCCGCGTGGGAACGCAGAAGCTCCGCGCCGCGGAGGGCTGTAGGTTGGGGTGAGGTACGAACCTCAGCTTCTTCCGGCATACGAGGACAAGAATGCTGGGGTTCGCAAGCTCACCCCAGCCTACGCGGACTGCTTTTTGCTCCCGGCGATATATGGTGTTAGCCGTAAAAAAACAAACAAATACGGAGGTAGGTTATGGGACGCATAATCGTATCACTGACAATTTCAAATCTCGAAGACAAAGAAAAAAAGATTCGAATCGATGCCCTGGTGGATACCGGCGCTTCATATATGATATTACCCGTCGAATGGAAAGAAAGGCTGGGCGATCTCGAAAAGATTCGAACCGTCGAATTAGAGACCGCCATGCAAAAGACGGAAACGGGAAGCGTGTGCGGTCCGGTCAGGATGCAAATAGAAGGATTCAAGCCTATTTTCACGGAAGTTATATTTATAAAAATGGAGCCGGAGAACGGTGAATATGAGCCATTGTTAGGCTATATCCCATTGGAGCAATCACAAGCTGCTGTGGATATGTTAGGTCATCGTCTCGTCTATGTTAAACGGTTAGATCTGAAAAATATCGGCTAACAGGCCCGCGTAGATTGAGGTGAGGAACGAACCCCAACATCGAGCGGAAATTGAACCTGGCCTCTTGAATAGAACCACGAATAAACACGAATAAATACAAACTATTCATGAGTAATATATGTGTCCATTCGTGGCTCTAAAGATCTTCCAAATGAATGACCGCTTTAAGATGCTGGTCGCCGTAGGCCTCTTGGCAGTAGGAATCGGCGGTACCCTGGCCCCGGCCGAGCTCCGGGCCCAGACGGCCAATACCGAGCCGACCGCCGCGCCGGTGACCGAGGCAGCGGGACAGGCATCCCTCCCCTCCCCCACCCAGACAACCGAGTCTCTCACGGACGACACGCCACCCGCGGACGCCAAGGACGAGCCGGCGGACCCGCGCACCACCTACAACCAAGCCCTCACCGATCTGAATGCCGGCGCGCTCGAGGCCGCGGCGCGCGGCTTCGAGGCCGTGCGTGCCGGGGCCAAGACCGACGGCGAGGCCCGCTTTCGTGCCACCTACAACCTGGGCTGGGTGGAGGTCGGGCGCGCCGACGTGAATCTCAACCAGGAGCCGCAAGCGGTGCTCCAGGCCCTGCAACGGGCGGCCGACTGGTTCCGGGAGGCGAGTGCCCTGCGGCCGGAACATGCGGCGTCGCGCCTCAATCTGGAGCTGGTGCTGCGGCGTGCGCTCGTCCTGGCCGACCACCTGGCCGAGCATGGGGAGGAGGACCTCGCTGCTCGCCTGGAACAGCTCATCGAAGGGCAACGTACCTTTCTGACCGAGCTGGGACGGGGTATCGACCTCGCCGATCTGCAGGACGATCCCAATGCCGCCGAGCAGGCCCGTCGTACCCTGCGCACCTTCGCCACCGGCCAGCTGGAGCTGCTCACCCAGGCCGAGCGCCTGAGCGAAACCGCAGGTCAAGAGCAAGCCGGTCTCCAGGCAAAACCGGGTGAGGAGCGCAGCACCCAAGAGGCCGTCCGCCGGGCCCAGCTCGAACAGCTGTTAAGCCACTTGCATCGGGCACGGGAGCGCATGGGCCAGGCCCGCGGCCAGCTGCGTCGCCTGGCGGCCAAGCGCGCTTACCGCCGGGTCGCCGCCGCCCTGGGCGATTTGAAGCGCGCCCGCGACCAGCTACTTGATCCGGTGGCGCGCCTGGATGCACTCATCACCGACGGCCTGGAGCTCATGCGTCAAACGGGCCACAAGGTCGCCCTCGACACACAGCCCGGACAACCCGCACCGGCCTGGTTGACAGTGGACTATCTGGGCGAGACCCAAACCGTCCTGGAGGCGCGCACCGGCGAGCTCCAATCGGGCCTGAGCGCGGGCCTGGCCCAGGCCGAGGAGACATCGGTGGCCGGCCCGTTTGCCAAGCAGGCAGGGGACCCTACCGCCGCTCCCGAGCAGGCCCAGCTCCGGCGCCGGCTGGAGGCGGCAACACCCCTGATCGGCGCGGCGCGAGCAGACTTCCAGAGAGCGCTTGCCGATCTGGAGGCGGAACGCCCGGGCAAGGCCCTGGAATTGCAACGCGGCGGGGTAGCCAAGCTGGTCGCCGCCCGCGAGCATTTCCTGGAGCTCAAACGCCTGGTAGAGCTGCTGTACCAGGACCAGCAACGCATCGCCGCCTTGATCGCGCCTGAGGAAGCGGTCGCGGCCTCGGATTCGGGGCCCGGCGAGGAGGTTGCGACGCCGGATGAGTCGGCCGCGGACCGTTCGGAATACCTCCCCGTCGCCCGCGAGCTACAGGCCGGCAATCGCGAGCGTCTACGGCGCGTCAGCGCCGCCATCCTCGATCAACTAGGCACAGCACTGGATGCGGAGGAGCAGGCCAGATCAGCGCAGGCCGGAGATCCTCAGGCGACCACCGCTCCCCGAGCCCCGGACCCGGCCGTCCCCGCCCCATCGGACCCCGCCGATTTGGAGACTGAGCGTCGGCACCTGGAACAGGCTGACGCCCTGCGTGTTGAGGCGGAAAAGGCGATGCAACAGGCTCTGGAAGACCTGATAGCCACAGAGGCCACCGCGGAGAAGCTCCCAACCGGCGATCCGGAGCTGGCGAGCGCCATGGACCGGGTGCGGCAATCTGTTGATCTCACCCTGAGCCGGGTGGCGGATCTGCGTCGCCTCTTCTTTTCGGTGATCGACCACCTGCGCGAGACCTTGCGGCGCCAGATCGATCTGGGCGACCGTACCGAGGAGACGGCCGTATTGGCCGCCACCGAACCCGCGGAGGAAATCACCCGCCGCCTCGGCCCCATCACCCCGAAGCAAAGGGCCTTAGCCGAGACGGCCGGCAGCATCGCCGAGGCCCTGGAACAACAGGCTGAACGGCCCGTTCCCCCTACGCCGGAGGTCCAGGAAGAAAATCTCCAGGAACAGGCAGCCCAGGCCCAGGAACAGCAAGCACGCCTGCGGCAAGCCGCCGATCAGGTCACGCGCGCCCGTGACCACATGGACCAGGCCGCAGAGACCATCGCCGTGGAGCCCCCAACCTTCGAGGCCATCCGCGACCACCAACGGCAGGCCATCGAGGCATTGACCGCCGCCCTCGCCGCCCTGCAGCAGCAGCCGCAGGAGCAACCGGACCAACCCCAAGAGGACCAGCAGGACCAGGAGGAGCAGCAAGCATCCCAGCAGGCCGACCAAGACCAACAGGGCAAACAGGGCACCGAACCCCAGCCGGCGCCGGGTGATGCGGGCCAACTCCTACAGGGCATACGCGACCGGGAGGCCCAACGCCGGGAGCAGCGTGCCAAGCAACAGCACCGTGGTTACGAGCCGGTGGAGAAGGACTGGTGAGACAGCTGTCCATGTGGTAATTGTCTCTGTTCCACGCACTTGAACGACAGGTCCGAAACATGCAGCCGGCAATTCAACCAACCCTCTACGAGTTCCTGGAAGCCCTGCCCGAGGGTCTGACCGGGGAGATCCTGAATGGACAGCTCCACACCCAACCACGGCCTGCCGGACCACATGCGGTTTCCGGCTCTGTGCTGGGTGCCAAATTACTCAATCCGTTCCAGATCGGTGATGGGGGACCCGGCGGCTGGTGGATCATCGATGAACCGGAGCTCCACTTTGTGCGGAATCTCGAGGTCCTGGTCCCGGACTTAGCCGGTTGGCGGCGTGAGCGCATGCCCTACCCGCCGGAAGATCAGCGCTTCGAGGTGGTTCCCGACTGGGTATGTGAGATCCTATCCCCATCCACGGCAAGTAAGGATCGCGAGATCAAGCTGCCGCTGTACGCTCACTACGGCGTGCGGTACGCCTGGCTGATCGATCCGGTCAAGCGCACATTGGAGGCCTACCGACTCGAGGCCGGCGTCTGGATCGAGACCGGCCGCTTTGCCGATGCCGATCAGGTGGTCGCTCCGCCGTTCGAGGCCGTAAGCCTCGATCTGGAAACCTTTTGGCCACCCCGACGGCCAAGACTTGCAAAGCGCTGACTAACAGCCGAATACACCTGGGTACAAAATAATGAAAAGCTACGAGACCAAAATTTATTAACCGCATAGCCGCCAATGCGCACCCGCTTATCCCTGAATACCGATTCCATGCGCTGGATGCTCCTGCTGGCACTGATCGTCGCCATCCAGCTCGCGAGCCCCCTGGCAGCAGCTCAACAGGCCCGGCTGCGGGCCGAGGAGGGGCCCCACTTCGTCGGCGTACCCGTGCACCTGCAGGTGATCGCGGAGGGGTTCGATGAGACCCCCCAGCCCCGGATCGAGGTAGCAGATCCACTCCAGGGACGCTTGGAGCTGACCGGGGTCAACCCCAGCGTCAGCACCAGCATCCAGATCATCAACGGCCGGATGAGCCAGTCCAAATGGGTCCAATTCGCCTTCGAGTACCAATACCTGGCCCAAACCCCCGGCGAACAGGTCATCGGCCCCTTCCGGATCACCCAGAACGGTAAGCAGGCCAGTACCGGCAAATTGCGTTTGGTCATCGGCGAAATCCCGGTCAGCAGCCGGCAACGGCTGCGGCTCATCCTGCCCAAAAGCCCACTGATCGTGGGCCAGCGCGTGCCGGTGCGGCTCGAATGGTGGGTCCCCGCCGACCTGCGTGGCACCCTCTTCAATCCACGCCTGGCCGTCCCCCTCTTCGAGCGGCTCGATGCCTTTCGTTTTCATGACCCCGAGGACCCCACTGCCGACATCGTCTTGACCATCGATACCGCCTCCGGTCCCGTCGAGCTGGCCGCCACCACGCACTCGGAGCTTTGGAACGGCGAGCAGAATCTGGTGCACACCCTCACCCGCCGACTGACCCCCTTGCGGACCGGCGAGTACGAACTCGCACCCGCCAGCCTGGTGGTCGACGAGGCGATCCGTTGGCGCCGCACCCTCTTCGGCGAGCGGATCCCCACCCGGGCCCGGAAACGCCGGGTAGAAGACGAGCCGCAGACCCTGATCGTCCAGGACCTGCCCCAAGCGGGCCGGCCCGAGAGCTTCACCGGCACCGTCGGCCCCGGCTACCGGCTGGAAGTCGCGGCGGACCGCTCGGTGGTCCAAGTCGGCGATCCGATCCGTCTGACCCTAATCCTCCGGGGCGATGCGGCCGTCGAGACCGCAGTGCTTCCACCGCTCACTGCCGATAGTGGACTCTCGCCCCAAGACTTCCGCATCCCCAACGAAAAGATCGCCGGGGTCTATACCGACGGCGCCAAGCGGTTCGAGGTGACCGTTCGGGCACTGCATGAAGGAGTCACCGCCATCCCACCCCTCGCCTTCTCCTGGTACGACCCTGAGCGTCGGGAGTACCAGACCACCCGCTCCCAACCCGTCGCCCTCTCGGTGCGCCCCGCCCAAGTCATCTCGGCCGAGGACGTCGTGAGTGCGGTGCCCGAGGAGCCACGTGACCGGACCCTGGACCCCGAGCGCGAGCCGACGACCAACCCGGAGGCCGGCCCCAAGGCCCGGCAACGCCCGGTATTCAGCCTCACCGGGGCCGACCTTGCCATCACCACTGACATCGACGCCCTGCTAGAGCCCAGCGGCTCCCTGCTCACGAGCGTCGGCGTCCAGGCGGTTGCCTATGGTCTGGGCCTGCTGGTCATCCTCCTGGCCTTGCTGGCCAGACGCCGTGCCCAGGCCGATCCGGCCGAGCTGGCCCGCACCAAAGCCCTGCGGACGCATCGGGCGGCCGTGACGGAGGCCCGCAGTATCACTGAAGCAAGTGCCGCCCTGCGACGCATGGTCGCCACCGCCGGTATCCCCCTGCCCTCCGACCTGGACCACTTCCTGGCCGAATGCGACGCCCTCGCCTATGCCCCCGGCGGCGCCTCGCGCACCTTGGACGAACCCATGCGGGCCCGGGCCTTGCTATTGGCCGACCAGTTATTGAAGGAAGCCAACTGATGAGTGATGAATGATGAGTGATGACCAGTACACTTGCATACAAGTACAAACTACGAATCACGCGAATCTGCGCGAATGTAATCATTCGGCCTCTACCTCGTCATTCCGGCAGGGATTGACGGAATGCAGTCTAAGAAAACTGGTAGTGGTAAAGCCCTAATTGGTAGAGTGGCTGATAGCCTAACCGGATCGCCCTTTACCATTTAGGAATTTACTACTACCAGAAAACTGTTACGGCAAGAGAATAACTATGAAGTGCGGTAATTGCAACACCGAAGTAAACGGCAACGGACGGTACTGTTCGGGTTGCGGATATCCCATCATGGGACAATCTTTGCTTCATATCTTTGAACTCGGCAAGATCGAAGCTCTCTATACTATAAGGAAGGATGTCTTCCTGTGGTTGAGTGGAATAATTGTAGTGCTTTCCTTGCTAGGTTATTTTGGTATTAGTGAACTCATATCTAATACTGTAAAAAACGAAGTGGAAAGTGAATTGGAAAACATGAAAGAATTGATTGGGAACGTTACCTGGGCGGCCCAACAAAAAATTGTAACAGCAAAAGAAAAAGTAGATTTGTTAAACAAGAGTGTTGATGAGTTAACTGAAAAAAAATCAGAATTAGAGAATTCGCTAGTAATGTTGCGTGAAAAGCGGGATGAACTTCAAAAGATTATTGAAAATGAAAATCTATCAAAGATCTTTGCGAAGATTGCTTCAGACTTCTATACTATAAAAGTTTTTTCAATTGATACAAAATTCGAATTTGATCTCGACAAAGAACAGTTTATTGATGAGATATCTGATCTTTTGGGAAATTTCGTATGGCTTAGCACGAAAATTGAAAATTTGGAGCCTAACTATATTGTTCAAACCCACAATGAAAAACATCCGACATTCATTCGTAATGAAAAGGAGAGAAGCTACACAGTTGTTTTTCAACATGTGCTTTTTGCACCATACCGAACGACGACTCAACCACTATGCACCAAAGTGCATAGGTTGCCCCCTGGACTGAAAGTCCTAAATCATTCCAGGATAATGTTTCCTGTATCCATATTGGATGGGTGACGGTGATGCTCCAAGTATTCTTGAACCATTTCGTCTGTTACATTCCCTGTTGTTTAAGCACCCTATCCTATCGCCCAAAAATACTTTCCCCAATATCGTTTTTTAGCTCGGGGAATTCGCTTTGAAGAAACGGTATGATTACTGCATCTTTGATCCCTCATTAGCTCATTATAGAATACCTGTGTAGCAGCTAAAGCCTTGCACTAAAGTGCATAGTTTTGGACTAGCGGGCTGGGACAATAAATAACATTTCCATATGCAAAAAAAGTATAGAGCGGAACAGCATAATAGAAATCGCAAGTAACGAAAAAATTAAACAGGACGGACAGTTCCAGCTTTTCGTAGAAGACGATATCTCGAGTTGTTTCCGAAACGTGAGGGTGGTTTTTGACTCTGAATTGGAAAAAATATCAAAGAAACTAACAAGGTAAATTACGCGGAGAAAATGATGACAGACTCTGATATATCCCCACAAAGTTTACCCGGCTCTCTTAACGAATTGTGTGGGTAGATGGAAAAGGAAACCACTCCTGACAGGCTGAATGGGCGCGGATGATTGGTCTGCATGAGGGGATCGGGGCACTTTGGCAGCGGGGCCACACATCACGGCGAACTCGGCAACGGCGAGACATTTGGCTCGACCCACCGACTGTCCCAATCCCCTCTCGCTCGCATTATGCTGCGCCCGTCCAGCCTGTCAAGGACGCAGCCGCTATGTGGTGGTTCCCTACTACCTCTGGTGCGCTTTTGCCCAACCTACGATTCACTCCGAGAAACGCCAATCAACACAACGGGATCAAGAACCACCGATGATAGCAAACCGATTGCGACCAATTTGCGTTCATTCGCGTTCATTTGCGGCAAAAAAAACAATTCCTGGAGGCATATGCCGCATCATCAGGATATGGCTCGCTACCCTCTGGTTTTGCTTCGCACCGCCGGTAAGTGCGGCCACCCCCGACGCGACCTTGAATCAGGCAATCGGTGCCTACACCCAGGCCCAAGCAACGACCAACCGGGGCGAGCGATTGGCCGGCTTCCGGCAAGCCCAACGGCTGTTCGAGCATGCCGCGACCCAAGGCGCGCGTTCCGCGGCCCTCTATACCAACCTGGGGAATGCCGCACTCCAAGCCGAGCGGCTAGGACCTGCCATCCTCGCCTATCGACGCGCTCTGGCGCTCGACCCCGACCAGGCACGGGCCCACCAGAACCTCCGCCACGCCCGTACCCTCTTGTCAGCCTGGGTCCCCAAACCCGAGCCCGAAGGCGCGCTGGAGAGCTTCTTCATCTGGCGTCACTTCCTCAACCCCACCGAACAGGCCGCCATCGCCACCCTTCCCTTCCTCCTCGCCGCCCTGCTGATCGCGGTCGCCATCCGCTGGCACTCCCCGCTCGCCCGCAACCTCGCCTTCCTACCCCTGCTGGCCTGGCTGGGACTGCTGCTCTCGGCGGCAATCCAGGCCCACGCCGGCGGCACCATCCCGGCCGTACTCATCGCCGACGAAACCATCGCCCGCGCCGCCGACTCCCCCAACGCCCCCATGCGCTTTGCCCAACCCCTACCCGCCGGCACCGAAGTCGAAATCCGCGAAGCCCGTGCACATTGGGTCCACATCGTCCTCGCCAATGGCCGTGACGCTTGGGTAACACGGGGTGCTGTGGAGGCGGTTGAGGTGGATTCCCAACGCTTGAGCGATGGAGTGACTGATGGTTCAATGGAAAACTCCTAAAACAATAGAGTTGTTCCCTTTGTAACATTCTTTAAAATCAGTATGTTACGAGGACCATTC
>NZ_SMSC01000034.1:0-39115 GCF_004359955.1 Candidatus Thiosymbion oneisti | reverse complement strand
TTTCGCACGTTATTGTTCTAATATTTACCATCTGTTTCTCGAACGCACTGAAGACCCTTTGCGAATTTCTGTAAACGACGAGGCTCTGAAACCTATCGATCCTCTCTTTATGTCCGAAGCAGAAGAGAAGGGATCGCTCGGCAATCCGGGAGATTGGGACGGTCGATCAGTTCGTCTTTTACTAAACGACAAGAACCTCCCGCTTTCTGAGGATGTCGCATGCACGATTGCGGCAACCCATCTTGTTCACCCGCCTACTTTTGAAGAAGAGGGGAAACGCGATGACGTTCGGGACCATTACCAGATTGAAACCGATCCGTACACACGGAGGGCTCGACATGGTTTCTTTATCTATCGGAATCAGCGGATTATTGTTCAAGCGGAGCGATTTCATGGCCTAATCTCAAATGCCACTCAGGCTTGGGCCTTTAGAGGTAGGCTGATGTTCGACGAGAGAGCGGATGAGGTACTCGCGTTGGATGTCAAGAAACGGCACATGAGACTTCCGAAGAGAGCGAGGAATAACCTCAAGAATCTCATTGCCAATTATCAAAGCAAAAGTATCGAGGCATGGAAGATGGCTGGCCGTCGCTATCAAGCATGGAAGAAAGAACGCAAGGACGAAACTGCGAACCAAAGTATTGCGAAAACGCCGGTTAGTGATCTCCGGTATGCTCCTGGTACGGATCTGTCGAACGATGAGGTGATCTCTGCGCGACGAGAGCGCATGGAAAAGATTAGTGCAGGCACCCTCGCATCCGTACAGGATCCGACTGTTACCCAGGAGACACTTACAAAGAGTATCGAGTCAAAGGATGCGCTGATAAAGGTGGAAGGCATCAAGGGTAATGCGATGTGGCTTCCGTATGCTGCCGTCGACCTAGGTCGTGCGGAGACTGTGATAAATTTACTGCACAGTTGGAATTCGGAAGCGTTCGCAGTTGCCGAAGAGGACCCGAAAATTGCAATCGTTCTCTATCAACTGTTCACGATTCTATCGCGGGCCGAGCTGGAGGTTCAGTCGACGCCGTGGCCCGATATTCCTGAATCGAAGGTTGCTGCAGTGCTGGAGAGGTATCGGCGGAAAGTCAGTGCAATTGGAGAGGATCTAGCCGACTCTTTGGCCGCGGAACTTCGGCAGACGAGACCGGAAGAGATAAACGAGGACTGAATCATTGCGGCAAACAGGTATTGCCTACTCCCCGGTAGGTTACATTAGTAGTGTCTCATCGGAGGACCTTGAACTTACCCATCAGGTCCCATGGTTATACATCATAGTTGGTGCAAAGCACAGGATTATTTATGTAGGAGAGACCCACGATCAGAACGGGCTTGTAACCAGGTTATCAATCCACTTTGGCCCGTATCAGAACAGTACTCTCAAACAAGCCGCGTCTCGTTGTGGGGGAGTTAGAGGCTTAAGGCCTCCCTTTCTCGTGCTTGGTGCTCGACTCCCCTTTTTCGACGACACTGTATCCTTCGACGCGACTTCCAAACAAGCGCGTATGAGAATCGAGTCTGCCGTTCATGGGCTTATTGCTGAAGAGTTCATAAGTGAACGTGCCGATGCTGGTTGGGTACTGGTATCCAGCCCAAATCCCATCGGAGTGAGATTGACAGAAGACATGGAGAGGGTTTCCCGGGGTATTTATGAATGTTTCTTGTCCAGTTTTTCATTTTTTGAACAGTTGACACAGGTCTCTCCGTGGAACTTCGTTCTTTTAGACTATAGGGTATCTGAAAGTAGGGATGCTGTACAGGATGTAGGGTCGCTTCTGGAAGAAATCGAGGTATCTTTGTTTCAATGGCTCCTGCAGGTTCTAAAAGCGGAATACAAAGAAAAATGGTGGACAAAGGGTATCCCGCAACCAACGCGCGTTCAATGTGCCACCCGAAGGGAGCAGGAGGGTGAGGGGGAGACATTGCCACCGGAGGCATACCTTACGCTGATAGATTTTAAGGACATCGTGAGGAATAATTGGAGTATTTGTTCACGCGTGGTAGAAGAAATTGCAGAAGTTCAGGGAAAAGACAAAGCAACGCGCTGGATTACGGAGCTGAATGAGGCGCGGAAACTTTGGGCGCACCCGATAAAGCAGTTATTCAGGCAGCATGACTCGGCACAGATGTCCTCAATAAGGAAATTGCATTCCAAGGTGCGAAGAGTCGTAGAAAATGATATGAAGATGCTCGAAAAAGGAAAGCAATAGTAGCTGTTTGCAGTGTATTTAGAGTGGCAATAAATCAACTTGACCACCGATTTCAGCCGGTATTCAGGGTGACTTTTCGGGTAGTGGTAAATTTTTAAGTGGTCGAGTAGAGAGGTTCATCGAGAACGACTCTGGAAGGACCGGAAGGTCTTCCTGCAAGACCTGAAAGCCACCTTCAAACATGCATCACTCACCACGCCGAATCCATCATTGCTGAAGGCCATCCTCATGGCCCTGGCCGAGCGGGACGAAATGGCGGATGTGTGCGCCGATTCAAAGGGCAACCCGGAGCCCGATACGGAATGACTGAAAAACCGACAACGCCTTCCGACCTGGCCGGAATCTCCGATCGATTGCTCGGGGACATCCGGCAGATGATCGAGGAAGCCCGCACTGCCGTGGCGGTCACGGTGAATGTCGGGTTGACGATGCTCTACTGGCGGATCGGCCGGCGCATCGGCCAAGAGATACTCAAAGGAGCACGGGCGGAGTACGGGGCGGAGATTGTCTCAGCGCTGGCGAGACAATTGACGACCGAGTATGGACAGGGATTTTCCGAAAAGAGCTTGCGCCACATGATCCGATTCGTCGAAGCCTTTGCCGATGAGAGGATTGTCTCGGCGCTGATGAGACAATTGAGCTGGACCCATTTCCTCGCCATCATCTACCTGCCGGATCCCCTTCAGCGCGAGTTCTACGCCGAGATGTGCCGGGTGGAGCGGTGGAGCACTCGCACGCTCCGCAAGAAGATCGCTTCCATGCTTTACGAGCGCACGGCCCTCTCCGGAAAACCGGCGGAATTGGCAAAGATCGAGCTTCAGGCATTGCGGGAAGAAGATCGGATGACGCCGGACATTGTCTTTCGCGATCCCTACCTGCTCGATTTTCTCGGCCTGAAAGGCGTCTATCAGGAAAAAGATCTGGAGACAGCCATCCTGTGCGAACTGGAAGCATTTATCATGGAAATGGGCGCTGGATTCACTTTCGTTGCCCGGCAAAAGCGCATGACAATCGATCATGACGATTTTTATCTGGACCTGCTCCTTTTCCATCGCGATTTGCGGCGGTTAGTAGCAGTGGAACTCAAACTCGATAAATTTCGCCCCGATCACAAGGGGCAGATGGAGCTTTATCTCCGCTGGCTCGACAAACACGAACGCAAACCGAGTGAGGGCGCGCCGCTGGGCATCATCCTCTGCGCCGGGAAAAATACTGAACAAATCGAATTGCTCGAACTGGGCTCTGCCGGCATTCATGTTGCCGAGTATCTGACGACCCTGCCTCCCAAGGATGTCTTGAAAGGCAAACTGCATGAAGCGATTAAGCGTTCCAGAATGATATTTGAGAACTGCGATAAAAATGATGAGTGAAGTATTCATTTACAGCTAGTTCCTCCGCAACAGGAAGAAAATCCCCAGGGAAATCCGCTCTGCGAAGTTCTTGTTTGTTTAGCGGAACAGTATATTTGTTGACACGGGCATAGACCTCACGAACCTCTTCGTCCGTAGGCTTAATTGCCTCGTTGAAATCAATCTGGTAACTCAAGAAACGATCCTGAGTCGCTTGATCGAGTTCGGAGAATGTCTTTTCCCCTTCATCGCCTGCATAAGGATCATCCAAAGAGAATCGGTCGCGTAAGAACTCGAGAATCGCCGTAATTCGCTGTTGACCATCGATCACGACACGATACGTTCTTCCATCCCTAATGGTACTGGCTAAAAATATCTTCGGCATCGGGACATCGCGGAGGATCGTGTCCATCAGCATTATGCGAGCCGGAGTAGACCACACCTCGCGGCGTTGAAAGTCCGGTCGTAGCTCAAGGCGCCCCGCCTCGCTCCAGTCTCGAATATCGGAGATCGGGTGGGGGCTGGAATTCCAATGCACGATACGTTCTTCCCTTTAGTCGTTATGCGTCGTTGCGGCTTCTAACAATTTGCTCGATTGCATCGGAAAGATTCCAGATCGGCCCCGCCTCTCCATCTTTCAGCATCTCGATGACCTTCGGAAGTCCGGCTACGGCAAGACCGTTCGCGAGAGCCATCATTTTTCGTGGTTCCGATACGATCTGCACGTCGCCCATTTTGCCGATTGCGATCAGCATCAGGGTATGGACCCGCCACGGATCGCTGCCGAAAATCGACCCGTCGATAATCTTTCTTGTGTTGTACTTTGTCGTATCGGCAGGCTCCAGGCCAAGCCGCGACGCGACGCAAACGGCTAGAAACCAGAGATCGATCATACGTGGGAACGGACTCTGGTCGATGATTGGGTTCCCGCCTGTTTGGCAATACCGGGTAAACGCTTCGTGAAATTCCACCGGCACATTGATGTCGATAGCCTGGAACGGGTTGAAGTAGCGGTCCGCCATCATTACCTCCTACAACGCCATGTCCGGCTCAATCGTTACGTCCGCACGGCGCTGACAGAGCTCACATTCGCGCCGGTGATCACATTCGCAACGGAGAACCTTGCGTTCCGGAATATTGGGGTCATTGATGAGCATTTTCGGATAATGTGCCGGATTCGTCAGCGTGAAGACCTCGCCTGCGGCCTCGTCGATGATTTCTTCGCATCCGGCGATCTCGTCGTGCGTCAGAAACAAAACGAGTTGGGTGCTCTCGCGTACCGCCGTCCGTAGGATCGAACGTTTGACAAAACCGCTGGTCATACCGAGCGGGGTGTCGATGACGTTCGGGGCTTCGACCTCACTGACCTTCGTCAGCGCGAGGATGAATGCAAGCGTTAAGGCACGACGCGATGCGCCATTCAAATCGCGGTCCGGATTCAGAGTCCGGTCGTTTGGGCCATAGACAATGATATCGAATTCCGGGCTGATCTCCGCCCGCCTGATGATTGCACCCTGCTCCGGATCGGCGCCGATCATTTCGAGGAAAATGCTGTTCATCAGATTGCTTACTTTTCCCAATTCCTCATTGGTGATCCGCTCATACGCACTTTGCAGAACCTTCATCACATCTTGTGTGACCTCCGATTCGGCCAGAATGCGCGCCCCCTTCTTCTGCTCGCGCAGCAGACGGTCGCGTTTGTCAGTGAGCTCATCGCGTTCGCGTTGCAAGTTTTCGATCTGCGTTTCGAGAGTGGAACGCTTCGACAGGCAGCGATCGTATTGCCCCTTGTACTGGCCACGTGTTTCGCGTAACCCCTGAATGTCGGTGTCGGAGAGTGAAGCCAACTGCTGCTCCAGAGCACGCAACTTGCGACCCGCTTCATCGCGCAAGGTTTGAATACCGTCACGGCGTTCAACGACTTTTCTGTAATCTTCAAGCCAACCGCTTGCTTCGATTTCGCCACTGTTCCGCAACGACTTCGCGCCGTAATACAGGTCTGTGACAACCTCCTGAAGCTCATCGGCCCGCTGACTGTCATCAATCAACTTCCGGATATGTTTGCGACGCTTTTCCCCAGCAGGATCTTCAGGCGCGAGTACCTCTCCGCAGATGCACATTTCTGCCGAGAGCCGTTCCTGGAGGACGGGAATCGCCATGTTCGGAATTTTGCCTTGATCGTGCAGTTCTTCGAGCTTCTCATAGGCTCGCCCAACGAGGGGCGAAAGCAGATCCAGCGCAATGGCACGACCGCGGAACAATGCTGAGTGCTCCTTGATAGCCGCCGTAAGCTGCTCATCGAGCCGCTTGATCTCGCGTCCTGCGCTTTCAAGGTCCTTTTGCAATTTCTCTTTGTCGCCTTTCTGGAGTGCTGCCGCAATCTTGCGGTCGGTTTCATTGACCTTCCCATCGAAAGCCGCGGATTGTTCTCTCGCATCTTCCAGATCAGTTTCCCATTTGGTCAAATCGTCATCGATCGCTTCGAGGCGTGATGCGATCTCGTTCAGTTCGCCGCCTGTGCCAACCTGCTTCGCCTTCTTGTTTACCTCCGCCGCCGATCTGCGCACATGCTTGATGGCGTCGTCGAGGATCCCTAGCCCGAGAAGAGATCGGATGGCGCGTTGCACGCGATTTCGCTTGGTCGACAAGGCGACATCCGCTTCAATGAAACTCAGCGCCCGATCCCCGTCCGTGAAGAAGACCTCCCGTAACTCGGGCGGCAATTCATCATTGATGAGCGCCTCCGGGGCATCAATTGGGCTCGCCCCGGTATCGGTAAGTGCAAACAGCCTGATTGTCGAGGTGGGTCGGCGCGCTTGGTTGTCCACTTCCTCGAAAGCGGAACGCACCAGGCGGTAACGACGGCGCGTCTCCTGTTCGTTGCCGGATATTCGTCGATAACTGGTCAGTTCGAATTCGACTGTGGCGGTAATCGGGACACGCTTGCCGTCATCGCCATTCCAATCGATGGGATAGAGTCGGAAACCATCGCCTTTCCCTGGAAGGGCGTCGTCTCCGTACAATGCCCACTGCAACGCCAGGAGAATTGTCGTCTTACCCGATTCGTTCGCCGCTCGGATGACCGTCAGGTGTTTGTCGGGGTCGCCGGCAAACGTAAGCTCCAGATCACGGAGCAGCCGGAAATTTTGAAACTCTGCGCGGAGCAACTTCATGTTTCTTGTTCCTGCATATCCGAATCATAACCGCGCTTTTCCGCCAGAAATCGCGCGGCCGCATTGCATTTATCACTTATCTTCTTCTGAATATTCGTTACTGCGACACGATGCTCCCTTTCATATGTGAGGATTTCGGAAATTACCTCGATTATCTCTTCCTTATAGCCATCACAACGTTCTTCTATGCCGGCACATTGCTCAAGGATGATCGAGCTTATCTTTCTGTCGTTCAGTGGCATTTTTTCCTCTCCCAGCCGTTACAGGTATGCAGCGTCTACCATTCGATCGATCATTGTCAACGGCCCGTCGGATCGGCCCGCGTTCCTGGCAAGCCGTGCAAACTCCTGCGCACGACGAAGCTCCGAACGCACGAGGGCGCGTGCGTCGGGATCAAGCCCTTCGTCCATCCCCGGCGGCAAGGCCAGCAAGTCATGAATGATGCTATGCGTCTTGCCGATGGCGCTGCATGTGCGCAACAGGCGACCGCGTCTCTGTACCCATTGGCGCTCGACGGTTGTGCTCGCAAGGATGAACGCTTTGCGAATCTGTGGAATGTTCACGCCCTCGTCGAGTACGCGCTTGGCAGTCAGGATCTGAATCTCGCCGTCCTGAAACGACCTGATGATCCGTCTTGTTTGCCCGCGACTCGCCGTCTCGTCAGCCGTGAGTTGGTGAAACAGAATGTTTCTATCGCGCAGGAGCTTGTTTACCGTCTCGAGCTGTCCCGGCCCCTTGTCCGAGGTGTAGATCAATGTGTGGTGTAAGTCGCCGACATCTTCTTCGAGGAGCTTTCTCAGTGTGGAAATCTTACCTGACGCCATTTCTAGAAGTCCGCGCCGGTCGCGTAGAAGCCTCGTCAAATAATCGTCGGGTTTTCCTTCCTTACCGCGCCAAGCGTTCCGTTTGATCTTGCCGGTCAGATCGAACCATTCATCCATCTCGCTCTCGGACAGATAAACGGGATGCACATAATAATCGTACTCCACAAGGCAGCAGCCTATTGCTTCGTTCAGCGTAAACCGAAAAACCACGGGGCCGAAGAAACCAAACAAGGCCTTCGTTCCTTCCTCGTCGTATTGGCGTATCGGTGTCGCCGACAGTCCGAGGCGGTGCTCGAAGAGCTCGGGCGGGTTACTGATGAAAGAGGTGCGCCCCAGGTTGTGCACTTCATCCGCAATCAGAAGGCGTGTACAGTCGAACGACTGAGCGGCTTCGAGAAATTCCGGTGTGCACAGTGTATCGTGACTGACAACCACAACTTCGACATCGGATAGTCCCATCCGGAATCGACGCCTGAGTTTCTGCAGCTCACTCGCACGCTTAGCAACGTTTCCGACTGTTGTCAGATTGAAGGGTTTCAACCCGAAAGGCACTATTTCCTCACACCACTGTTCGATAAGTGGCACATAGGGCGCGGCGACGATGATCAGGAGCGGCTTCTGTCCTTCATACAACCGATGTGCGCCGATCATCGAGGTGATCGTCTTTCCCGATCCGGTCGCCATCTCGAGTATCCCGCGATATCCTGCTTGGCACCACGCCGAGACAGCCTTGCCCTGATGCTCGAAAGGACCGTCTTCATATTTCAGATAGCCGGGAATGGCAAATGCCGCACGTGACATGGCTCTTTATGAACTCCGGGCCGTTACCGTGGATGAGTGATCACTTATAGTCACCCTACCGAACTTGTCGTACTACCACATCCCCGAGCGCTTTGATGCCGTTCAGAGTCGATATACCACGTTCCAGGTGGGCGCGAACATAGCTCGTAAGCTCCTCGGGTGAATCGACTCTAACGCCGTCTCGGCTTGCACGTATAAGGAGCAGGGCTGAAAAGATACTGCCGTACTGTCCGGCAAAGGTCTTCCAATCGATTTCTATTGCCGTATCCAAGGGGCCGGGAAGGGTCGGCTTGGTTGCGAGATGCAGTGATCTACAGAGCGCTAATCTGCAGAGCTGGTTCCAGTGTGCGATCCCGGTCCGCTTCTTCAGCTTGATCAGGGTTTCTTTCCCTTTGGAGCTGATGCGGATATGGTCGACTGGTGGTTTCATCAGTAGCGAAGTATCCGGTCCGGACAGCGGTTGCATGTTCTTCGCAGTTGTATTCGAGCAAATAGCGTCGACTGATATAGGGATCGAGTGCCTGATGATAGTGCCCGATGATCTCTTCGTCGGTGGACAGGAGGAGTACCTGATGGGAGGCCGCCGGGAAGTAGCGCTCCACCAGATTGCGGCGATGAGATGAATCGAGACGACCGAGCGGGGTGTCGATGATGGCCGGGATTGGGCGACCGGAGGCCCGAGCCAAGCCCCAGAGCAGCGCGGTTGCGAGCAGCTGTCGTTCGCCTGCGGAGAGGCGCTCGAAGGGCAGGCAACGGCCATTAGGATCCCTGAGGTTGGGCTCGAAGCTCCGGGGGTCGATGCTCAGACTACCAACCAGGTCGGTCTTGCCTAACAGTTTACCGAAGGATTCGAGCATGAGGGCCTGGATGTTATCTGCGTGGCGGGCGACGGCTTGGTGGTGGAGGGCCTTCAGAGTCTTGCGGACCCGTGCGGAGTGGGTCAGGATGCGCGCTTGGTCGTCGGCTTCGATGCGGGCCTCCAGATTTGCGATGCTCAGGCGTTCCAGCCTGGCGCCGGCTTCCGCGTACTCTCGCTGCAGCAGGGCCCGCTGTTCGCGGAGCCGATCCAGTTGGTGGAGCTTGGCGCGGTGGTTCTGTTCCGCGACATCGAGGGCGTTTTGAGCGACCTGGATGCTGTCTTCACTCGGGATGCGTGCCAGCTGGGCCTCCGTGCGGGCCAGGCGTTCTTCCAGTTGCTCCAGGCGTTGGGTCAGCTGGTTCGCTGCGCGCTCGGCACTCGGGATCCGGGTAGCACGCAAATACGCGACCTGCGCCGCAAGCCGATCGTCCGCATCGAACAGAAGGGACTGGTGCGCCAGCCCGGTCCGGTCGGCCCGGTCGGCCGACAGGATACGTCGGATCTTGCTCAGGGTATCCTCACCCACTGCCTCTTCGTCCAGGGCGGCGAGTACCGCGCGATCGCGTTCTTCCAGGGCCTCTGCAAGTACCTTGGCGTGTCGAATCCCGATTTCGTGACAGGCCTGGGCCTCGATCTCGGCAAGGAGATCGTCCACCGGGGCCAGGGGTAGGGGCCCGGCGATCAGATCGCGCAGGGCATCTTCACATTGGGCCTTCTCTTTCAATAATCCTTCGTGAGTGGTCCGCAGGGCGTTGCGTCCTTGATAGAGATTGCCTCCCGCGGCCTCAAAGGCCTCCCGCTGTCTGTCGACTTCTTCGGCCAGGCCCTTGGCCTCCTTGATCAGCATCCCCTCGGCCATGGCTATTTGCTCGATTGCTTGGTCCAGGTGTGCGACCTCGGCCTCAGACTCGGCGAGTGCCGCGAGGGAGGCATTATCGAGGGTCTCCCCGCGCTGCTTGCGCTCGAATGCCTTGAGGTCCGCGGTGAGACGCTCCAACAAGTCCAGACCAAGCAGAGTATTTAGCGCGGTGCCGATGATCTCGGCGGCATGGCCGCCATCGGCCAAATCCGCAATTTGCTCGCCATCGAAGAAGAACAGGTGGGCGATCCCGACGGGCAGAAAGGTGGTGACGGCCTCGTCCCAGTGTTCGCTCAGCAGGTCGTCGGACACCCCGTCGTGCAGGACCCGCAGTGACTCTTCAATCCCTTTGCTGCCGACACGCCAGCGGCGTTGGAGCGCGAACGAGTGGGTCTCGCCTTCAATGAGGCGGCGAAACCGCAAGGTGACGCTGGCGCCTACGCCGGGGTCCGCATGGCGGTGGATGGCGGCGCGCAGGTAGTCCCGATAGCCCTGACGGCCACGGTTGGAGAGGCGGGCCTTGGGGCCGTAGAGGGCCAGCTTGATCGCATCCGGCAGGGTGGTCTTGCCGCCGCCGTTCATGCCGCCGAACAGGATGATGGGCCTACCGGGCTCGGGGGTCAGAGTAGCCTGTTGGCGACCGGCATAGACGCCGAAATTCTCGATGACGATGTCATCCAGGATCATGGGCTGGGGTCGCCGTCCCCTATGCCGAGACCTGGCTGTGGTCCCCGCGTTTGGGACAGGCCCTGCTTGCGTTGCTCCTTGATGGCCTGACGCTCGGACACCAGTTGCCGGGCCCTGTCGATGGCGTCTTCACGGTTGTCGAAGAAGTGGCGCTTGAAGGCCCGCTCGAATCGCCGGTGCAGTCCGGCACGTCGTCCGTTGTTGTGCTGTTGACGGGTGATGCTGAGCAGCTCCCGGGTCAGCTCGTAGTGGAGCCGGTCGTCGCCGCACAGGTCTTTGAGCAGCTGCATTTCCGGGGCCCCGAGCATTAGGTTATCGTCCAGCGGGCAGCCGGGATAGTCCTCGCCGGTGGCGTCTCGGTAGATGCCGGGGAGGAGGTCTTCCAGCTCGTGTTTATCGAGGACCCAGATGCGGCGGATCTCTTGCAGCTCTTCCAGGGAAATCAGCCTGATGTCCCGCACTTTTCCGTCTCGCACTTCTCCGTCCCGCACTTCTGGGGGGCCGTTTTTGCGGATGTGGGTTTGCGCCGTGAGCAGTCTGGACAGCCAGTCCGCCCTTGCCCCTTGGGTGTAGGGTCCGGGGATTTCGCGCCCGGATTTCATGAGTTGCACCGCACCGTTCATGCGGCGGAAATCCCGCAGATGGCGATCCGTTTCGCCATGATCCTGTGCCCCCGGCTTGCCGGTACGAAAATCGAGTGCATTGCGGATTTCCAGCAAGGGCAGCATCCACTCCTTTTCCTCGTCGTTCCGGATCATCGCCGCCATGGACCTGTCCTGTTCCACGAGGGTGCAGACCCAGCAACCGAATCTCGAGTCGCCGCAGCTCGGTGTCGAGTCGTCCACGACCAGTGGGCATTCGCCGTCCGCCGATGCGCCCGCGTACATGTCGAGCAGATCTCGGTTGTCGTAGCCCCAGGGGTTGGGCTGCTGCATCAGAAAGCGCCAGACGTCGTCATTACTCCAGTCCTCGATCGGGGTATAGATCAGGGACCCGGGCAGCCTGGCGTTCGGACTGAGCCGATGGCGCACGCGGCCCTTCTCGTGCTTTGCCATATTCGCGGCCCGGCGGAAGCTTTCCGCTTTGCGGGTGCCCAAGACCAGGATCGTTTCACCGCTCGCGGAGACGATATTGGTGATAAAGGTGTTGGAGGGCGCGATCTTCAGCCGTTCCGTACACCAGCGGAATTTGTGCCGCGGTGCCGGATAGCCGCGTCCGATCAGGTTGACCCAGAACGAGTCCTCCAGCTTGGGCCGCAGCAACCTGGGTGCGACCGGCATTGCAGCCTGCTCGGCGTTGCGTGCCATGACCTGGAGCGAATTCTCGACCCAGGCGGAAACGATAGGGTTCTCGACCAGGGTATCCGTGGAGATGACATGGATGGTCTTCCGACGCCGGTCCGGCGGCAGCTCGGCGATGGCGCTCCAGATCAGCTGCAGCGTGGCGGTGGAGTCCTTACCGCCGGAGTAGCCCACGATCCAGGGTATCTCGTCCGCGGTGTAGAGCGCGCGGATCTCCTGCCGGAGGGCAGCAAGCGTGCCCCGGAATCCGAGCGCCGTAAATGCGGAGTGGTAACCGGGTGTTGCCCCCGAGGATACCGCCGATTTCTCGTCCTCATGAGTGTCAGAGCAATTTCGCCGGGGCGTCGGTTGCGGGTTCATCATTCGCTCGGGCAGCACCGGACGGTGGTAATGGTTAACAACTGGTAGAGTTATGCGACATAATTACATTGAAAGGTTTAATCTGACCTTAAGACAACGTGTTTCGCGCTTGTAAGAAAAACAAGTGGTGCTTAATATGTAGTGACGAACTTTCTGTTGAACCTTTTTTCCCCGCTGAGAGAATTACACGACCACTCCATGTTAAACGCTACCGAAAAACATTATCTTTTTCCAAGAAGATGGAAAATCACATTGGGGTCATCTGGAATTTTATTCACCATTATAATGCTGAGCTTGTTCCCAAGCTGGCGATCATACATGTTAAGCACTACCCTTATTTATTATCCCCTTGATATTTTCCAAGTTTGAAAAGCTTTGTCCAGAAAATCTTCGACTTTCAACGCATTCGCATTGTCGTCAGTAACATGGTAGAGCGTTGGGCCAATATCTATAAACGCCTGTGAGTAGTCGTCAATGTAATCATCGGAAGCATAGTAATCCTGAGCGAACAGATTGGCTTCCTCATTCAGATCTTCGTTAGTTAACTTACCGTCACATACTCGTTGTAAGAATTGGGTTCCGGTTAGTAATCTATTTTGGACGGCAAGTATGTCATCTTGTGCGAGGTCGCTTAATAATTCGCTATAAAGCCCTCTCCTGATTATCCATCCTAAAAACATGCCTATGTGAATGCCAGCATGACGTTCATCCAATTCCTCTGGAAATTCTCCCCCAAAATGCCAAGTCGAATCATCATATTTCACTATTATTTACTCCAGAGGGCTTTCAACACCAAAGGTTTTGCAAAGTCGCCGAGCAAATGCCTGATATGTATCTGCTAACAGATCGTTCGATGAGATCAGTTCTCGGTATTGTTCTTGGAGAGATAATATAGCATGATCATTTCCTTGTGACAAAAAAAGAAGTATCGGCAGCCGAACTGCACGTGCGGGCAGCAGCATGTGCCAATCTTTGAAGTTATTTGGTCTTAACCTGCGTAGTAACGCCGACAAGCTACTATTCTCACTAAAATAGCGGAAGCCGTGTGTTGATATTAACGTGAGAACCTTCTCTACGGAATGGCTGGAATCATTTGGAGTGGTTACATCGAATCGCAATTGGCCTTGGTTAAGCAATTTTCCTAGTTGTGCGCCTATGCTTGCAAGGAATCTATCGCGGGTTGATAACTCTTCTGGATAGCATTGTGCGGCAATTTGTTCCACAGTATTACAGCGGATTCCAAGATTAACGACTATCCACGTCTTCTTAGGTTTCCGTTGCAAGATAGACGCGAAGTGAATGATATGCACGAAGCCATCGCATTCTCGATACAGAAGATTTCCTTGTGCTAGCTTAAACCCTTGACCTGAAAACTGCGTTGCTATGGCCTCAACGAAGCTGGAGATATTTTCGACGTGTTGATTGGCTCGTCTGCTCACTATCTTCGTACCTCTGTTGGGATGCGTAGTGTTCGATCTTTCAATTCTTTCGGCGCATTCTTCCCGATTATCTTTCCACCGGTTTTCTCCATGGCGGCATCCTTAGCGATTTGTCCAGCATTTCTGGTTGCATTTCCGCTTTTCACTTCGATCGCACGTATTTCACCAGTATTCTTGTCGCGGATCAAGTGGTCGATCTGTCTACGTGATTCTGGGGTCTTAACCGACACTTGACTGCCCAAGACTTCATGCCCTTCTTCTTCGAGTTCGCGTCGTACTTCTTCTTCGCGTAGCTTCCCCTGTTTTTTGTTCTTCTTCAGTTGTTCTGCTTTCCTATCTTTTGCCGTCCTCCCCGGAATGTTCCCCCCATCCGCCCCCTTTCCAGGCTTCGGTTTCTTCCCTTTTCTTAGACCACGCAACTTCTCCGCCAGCTTCGCCGCCTTGGCCTTGAGCTTCTTCAGCTTGCCCGCCAGCTTGGCTGCTTTCCGCGCCATCCGGGTGGCCTTGATCGGCTTGGCGATGGCGTCTCCAAAGTAGGGTACGGCGGAGATGATACTCAGTCCAGCGCCCCAAAAGTCACCTTCGGCAACGGACATACCCGCAGATATCAGATCGCTCGTCGGCGTCGGATCAAGCAGACCGGCGGCATCCACGCCGGCCTTAATTGCCTCTCGGGCGATCTCCTGCTCGACCGCGGCGATCTCTGCTTCGGCTTGCCGCTGCTCCTCGAGGGCCTGCTGGTACTCGGGATCGGTGGTAGGAGCGTAGACTGCGGTCTCTTCCAAGCTGACAGACGGGTCGGTTTGGAAGGGGCTTTCCATTGACGGCTGCCGGGAGATTTCCGCCGGCCTTCCCTTCGCACCGATTTCATCCGTTCGCATCCCTTCGATCCCAATCCCAGGTCCCGGCAAGGTTGTCGTCGATTCGTGCCAGCGGTAGCTGTCTTGACTCGGATCGAAGTTTCCAAAGGCCTCTCGGTGCACACAGTCTCCGGTCACCGGATCGGTGATTTCCGTCACCAACCCCGACTCGACCCGCCCTGTCTCGGGATTGACCGCCGTGATTTCCTTGCTTCTCGTGACCAGACCGGTCTCGGGATCCCGGCCAACGGTCGTCGTCTCTGTGATGGTTTCCCCCGTTTGCGGGTCGGTGCGGCTCGTTTGGGTCTGATGGATGATCTCGCCGTCGGGGCCTACGCGCGCGCTGGTCTTGACGCCGATGTAGACGATCTTCCCGTAGGTGTTGCCGGTCCCCTTGGGTCCGGCGCAGTTCATCGCCATCAGGTCGCTGTGGCGAACCAGCCACTGGCCCTCGACCCGCACCGATTTGCTGTGTTCTACGGGTCGGCAGGCACCGAGGTTGACGCCGGAGATGAGGCCGCCCCCAATCCCCGGCTCGTCTCCCTGCACCGTCGGCAGGTAACTGCTCATGGTGAAGACCGGCTGGCCCCCGAACCGGGTGCGGGTCGCGGTTGCTTGGGCAACATCGAATTTGCAGGTGATGGTATAGGGGACGGGGACCATCGTAGAGCCCAGCGGCGTCTTGCAGACATCGGGGGCCATGGAGACGACATAGGCCTCCGCGCTACGGTTGGTCCCGCGGTCGTCACTCATGGCCGATCCCGCGTCTGAGTCCGGGCTGCGTGGCTGCTGGCATCTTCTCGCAACCGGGTCTCGATCAGGGCGATGCCGTCTTCGTAGAGCGGTAGGGTAAGGCGCCACACTATGCCGACCTGCATGGCTGCAACGTCGATTTCCACCGTGTCGAGCAGAAAACGGCGCCCATAGCGGAAGCCGGCGCGGTCGGTGATGGCACCGAGGAGTGCATAGTCCGGGAGTTGAAACCTCAGTTGGGGGATGGTCGGATGCAGGTGCGTCAGCACAACGCCTTCAGCGCCCTCGAGATAGCCGTCATAGACTAGATCCGGGTGGGCGCAGTTGTAGAAGTCGACGCAAAAGTCTTCGGGCAGCTTCGGCTGGCGCTCGCGTTGCCACTGTTCGTCATAGGTGCCCGCGTACTTGCGGCGCGGCAGCCAGGATTTGGCGAGGGGACCAAACCCCGCAGGCCGATAACGTTTCCCCAACTCCTCGATGGGGTCCGCGGGGGACTCGATTTGTGGCGCGGGGATCCTTTCTTTCCTGGACAGGTGGGTCGGCTCCACGAAGCCGAGGCCACAGGGATTCTCTTCGCAGATACCCGTCGCGTCTTCGTGGGTCCACTGGCCCCCGAAGGCGTATTCATACCGCAGGGGGACTTCGGTCGCAGGCTCGGGTGAATCGAGAATCCAACCATGCCACCAGTGCCACCGCCAGTGCCGGGGGCCGGTCACTATCAGGTCTTTGGCGAGTGAACCGATGCGAATCCCCACGTTCCAGCGTCTATGCAGTATTCCTCGTGGCGCGTAGGCCGTGGCGTTGACGATGATGTCGCTGTTTGCCTTGTAGGGCACCAGGTCATCGTCAGCGCGCAGGCTGCTGTGATTCGGCGCGCCGAAATACTCGGGTGAGGTTCGGACCGGCTGCTGTTCTTGCGTTGGCCGCAAAGGCTTACCCGGCAGGATTGTGAAGGAGCCGCGCAGGATGATGACCTGGAACGGGTCATCCTCAAGATCAAGGGTCTCGAAGGTCAGCGGCGAGAAGGGGGTGTGGTTGTGGAATTCAGCCGCGGCCATTGGGTGCATGTCTCCCAGAGCATCACCGGGAAGGAGATGTAATTGATCAGCTACATGCCGTTGCGGTATTAGTTGATGTCGGTCTCGCCGTCGATCTTGACTTCATCGGCGCTGACTTGTACCAGCTTGCCTTGCAGGATGATGGTTCCATCCTGTTTCATCACCAAGGAGCTATCGCCGACCACGATCTCCAGCTCGTCGCCGGCTTTGATGAAGAATTTTTTGCCGACCAATACGTTCTTGGAGAGCCCGACTTCTTCGGCTTGGATCAGGCCGACGCTGGTGTTCATGGCCCCTCCCACACTCACCTGGTAGGCAGCCCCGATGCTCAGGGCTTTGGCGGCGCCGATGCTCTCCGCTTTGGCAGCGGCAATGGTCTCCGATTTACTGGCGGCGATGGTCACGGTCTCGTTGCCACCGACATTCTCGGTGCGATTGGCGCCAACGGAAAGGGTCTGGTTGGCGCCGACGGTCTCGCTGCGGTTGCTGCCGACACTGATGGTCTCGTTGTTGACCACGGTCTGGTTGCGATCATGGCCGATGTTGATGGTTTCATTATTGGCAACGGTCTCGCTGCGGTCGTGGCCGATGCTGGTTGTTTCATCGTTGCCGACGGTCTTGGCGCGATCCTTCCCGATGTGGATGGTCTCGTTGTTGGTAACATCCCGACTGCGATCATTCAACACATGCTCGCGTAGGTCGTGCTCGATGGTGCTGTCTTTGTCGTATTGACCATGCTCACGGATGAGCTCCTGGCCTTTGGTATCGTCCATGATGTATTCGTTGTAACCACCACCGCCTTTGGTGCTGTTGGACATGAGTCCGCTGACAGCGGCGCCGGCGGGTAGTTTGTAGGGGGGCTTGGTGATGTCGTTGTAGACCCGGCCGGTGATGATGGGCCGGTCGGGATCACCTTCCAGGAAGTCGACAATGACTTCTTGGCCGATGCGGGGGATTGCCACAGCGCCCCAGTGCTTGCCGGCCCAGGGGTGAGCAACCCGCACCCAGCAGGAGCTCTGCTCGTCGGATTGGCCGTAGCGGTCCCAGTGGAATTGGACCTTGACCCGGCCGTATTGGTCGGTCCAGATCTCTTCGCCGGCTTTGCCGACCACGATGGCGGTCTGGGGACCCTGGACCCGGGCCTTAGGGGTGTTCCGTGGTGGACGATAGGGCGTTTTGGCGTCCAGGGCGGTGAATTCACAGTGGAAGACCGGGCCGGTGTTCGCCGTTCCGGAGGAGCCGAAGACATCGGAGCGCAGTTGGTAATCGGCGGAGAGGAGCAGGTATTCCCGGTTCTGGTCTTGGCGGGGATACTTGGTCAGCTTGAAGCGTGCCCCGGTGGCCAGGCCACGGGCATTGCCGCTGCCCTTTACGGTCTCGTAATCCACATGCAGTTCTTCGATGCGCGCCCGCACCCAGCCATCGCCCTGATCGTACTGGGTGTAGCCGCCCGGGTAGTCGTAGCGCTCCAGATCCGCCCGGGCATGCTCATGCGGGTGGTCCCGCTCAGTCAGCAGGTCTTTGCGCGGCGCTGTAAAGTCGAAATCGGTGTGGACGAAGGCCCCGGATTGGACCGCTCCGGCCACGGACCAGCCGGAGATATGGTCCCGTTCCCGCAGTGCGGTCTCATCGGGGGGGTAGTAGGGGATTTCTTCGTAGCCGGCAACGGGGTGATGGGCGCCGTTGTCATCGGCCAGGACCAGGGTGTGCTTGTCGGCCTCGTGCCGAAAGAAGTAGTGGATGCCTTCCTGTTCCAGCAGCCGGCTGATGAACGCGAAATCGGTCTCCCGGTATTGCACGCAGTAGCGTCGTGGGAGGTAGAGCTCGTTAATCAAGAATTCCTGGAAATCGATGTAGCCATGCTCGCGGAAGATTTCTTTGACGATCTCCGGCACCGTCTGGTCCTGGAAGATGCGACAGTCGGTGGTGCGGGAGAGCAACCAGAACCAGGGGACCAGGGTGGCACGGTAGATAGCAACCGCCCCGTCGAAGCCGGTGTGTGAAAAACGGCTGACGATGCCGTTGAAATAGCGGGTCCGGTAATCCGGCAGCTCCAGCCGCACGGTGACGGGTTGGCCGAGTAGCTCCTCGTGCTTGATCGGTTGGTGGGACTCGCTGATGAGTTCCAGTTGGTACTCGAACAGGGTGCTCAGGCGTTCGCTGCCGCGCATGGCACGCAGCAGTAGGACGTCTTCGCCGAGGGGGGTGGTGACCGCGAGGGTCCGGGCTCGTTGGCTGAGGGGCATGGCTTGATCCTTAGGAAAGGGCAAATGCCGAAGAATGGATTGTATCGGAAAGTGGTTGCGGCGACTTTTGGGCTAACAGCATTGTAGGGTGGGCTGTGCCCACCGACAATTTGTCCGGCTTCAATGCGGATCGCTTCGCGCCGATTCGTGTGGATTCGTTGTTTTCCTTTTTTAATCCGTATGATTACATAGATTTTCACAGCTTGTTTCGTTCTCCATTTGTGAGAATCCGTGGGTAGAGAAGCCGTATTTTTCCTATGCTCAACTAATTGAAGCGCTATCCTTTTGCGTCCTTTGTGCCTGTGTGGTTCACAAATAGCCGGAAGCTGGCGACTGGCACCTACTTGCCCCGATATGTCGAGCCCGGCGCTTGCGCGCCTTCTTTGCGTGCAGGTATGATGATAAGTCATGACGACAGGCGCGTAGCTCAGCTGGTTAGAGCACCACCTTGACATGGTGGGGGTCGTTGGTTCGAGTCCAATCGCGCCTACCATCTGTGAGCCGCCGACCGCCGGTGACGATCGCCTGCCGCCGGCGCGCGGTGGTTTTCTCTACTTTCATGTGGTCTCTCGTATGGATCACCACTGAGTCGCAGGTCTTGTTGCATGCCTCGGATTACCCTTCCTGACGGTTCCCGGAAACAGCTCGATGGCCCAATCTCCGTCCAGGAGGTCGCCCTTTCTATCGGTCCCGGTCTCGCTAAGGCTGCCTTGGCCGGTCGGGTGGATGGGGTGCTGGTGGATACCACTTATCTCATCGACCGGGATGCAGCGGTCGCCATCGTCACCGTCCGGGACGAGGCTGCCCTGGAGCTGCTGCGTCACGATGCCGCCCACGTCATGGCCCAGGCGGTGCAGGAGCTCTACCCCGGGACCCAGGTCACCATCGGGCCCGCCATCAAGGACGGCTTCTACTATGACTTCGCCCGGGACGCGCCTTTCACCCCGGATGACCTGACCCGCATCGAGCAGCGTATGGGGGAGATCGTCGCACGCGATCTGCCGATCCGACACGAGGTCTGGGACCGGGATGAGGCGATCCGGGTCTTCGGCGAGCTCGGCGAGCAGTACAAGGTGGAGATCATCCGGGAGCTGATCCCGGAGGGCGAGGCGGTCTCCGTCTACCGCCAGGGGGATTGGTTCGATGTGTGCCGGGGCCCCCATCTGCCGTCGACCGGCAGGCTCGGCAACGGATTCAAGCTGATGAAGGTGGCCGGCGCCTACTGGCGGGGCGACTCCCGCAACCGGATGCTGCAACGCATCTACGGCACTGCGTGGCGGGATCGGAAGGAGCTCAAGGCTTACCTGCACCGCCTCGCGGAGGCCGAGAAGCGGGATCACCGTAAGCTCGGCAAGGCCCTGGATCTGTTCCATTCCCAGGACGAGGCCCCGGGTATGGTGTTCTGGCACCCTAAGGGCCGGACCCTGTATCTGATCCTGGAGCAGTATATCCGTGACCAGCTCCGCGCGCGGGGCTACCAGGAGGTGCACACGCCCCTGGTAATCGACCGCAGCCTGTGGGAAAGGTCCGGGCATTGGGATAAGTTCCGCAAGGATATGTTCGTTACCGAGTCGGAGGACCGGGTCTTTGCCATCAAGCCCATGAACTGCCCGGCCCACATCCAGATCTACAACCAGGGGCTGAAGAGCTATCGGGATCTGCCGCTACGCCTGGCCGAATTCGGCTCCTGCCACCGCAACGAGCCTTCCGGGACCCTGCACGGGCTGATGCGGGTGCGTAACTTCGTCCAGGACGACGCCCATATCTTTTGCACTGAGGGACAAATCCTGACGGAGGTCTCCGATTTCATCGACCTGCTGTTCGAGGTCTATCGGGACTTCGGTTTCGACGAGGTCCTGGTCAAGTTCTCCACCCGTCCGCAGCTGCGGGTGGGCAGCGACGCGGTCTGGGATCGGGCGGAAAGGTCCCTGCGGGACGCCCTGGAACAAAAGGGCCTGGATTGGGAGCTGCAACCGGGAGAAGGCGCCTTCTATGGCCCTAAGATCGAGTTCTCCCTGCGCGACTGTCTGCAGCGGGTCTGGCAGCTCGGCACCATTCAGCTCGATTTTTCCATGCCCGAACGCCTGGGTGCCCACTATATCGCCGAGGACAACAGCAAACAGATACCGGTCATGCTGCACCGGGCCGTTCTCGGCTCCCTGGAACGCTTCATCGGTATCCTGATCGAGCACTATGCGGGCGCTCTCCCCCTCTGGCTGGCCCCGGTCCAGGCGGTCGTCCTGAACATCACGGACCGCCAGGCAGGCTATGTGCGGGAGGTCGCTAACACCTTGCGCGCCAAGGGCTTCCGGGTTGAATCGGACTTGAGAAACGAGAAAATCGGCTTTAAAATCCGCGAGCACACCTTGCAGAAGGTGCCTTACCTGCTGGTGGTCGGCGACCGGGAAGTCGCGCAACGGACGGTTGCCGTCCGGGACCGCACAGGTAAGGATCTCGGTACGCTCGAGCTCGCTGACCTCATCGCCCGGCTGGGCGACGAGGTCACGAATCGAACCCACTGACGACCGGCACGGCGCGGACTATCCTCCTTAAGCGTTCGGGCTGTCCACGCCGTTGCTCGTTCTTGATTGTTACCTGTTCGGAGGAACCTGCTATCGCTGCGCCAAAGAGAAACCGCGTCAATCATGAAATAACCGCTTACCAGGTAAGGCTCATCGACGCGGAAGGTAATCAGGTCGGTATCGTAAATCTGGAGGAGGCCCAGGAACGGGCAACGGGAGTGGGATTGGATCTCGTGGAGATTGTCCCCAACGCGGAGCCGCCGGTCTGTCGCCTGATGGATTTCGGAAAGTTTCTGTTCGACCAGAAAAAAAAGAAGTCCGAGGCCCGTAAGAAGCAAAAGCAGGTTCAGGTCAAGGAGGTCAAATTTCGTCCCGGGACGGATGAAGGAGACTATCAGGTCAAGTTGCGCAACCTGACCCGGTTTCTGAATGACGGAGACAAGACCAAGGTCACCATGCGCTTTCGTGGGCGTGAGCACGCCCACCGTGAGCTGGGGCTCCAGCTGCTGCGGCGCGTAGAGACCGACTTGGCCGAAATCGGTGTCATAGAGCAACAGCCGCAGATGGAAGGCCGGCAGATGGTGATGGTCCTGGGTCCCAGGAAGAAATAGCGGCCATGTAGGTCGCTAGGCGCTTTTATACCGTCGCACATGGTCCTTTGCGACGGTGAAGCCGGTAGGTTGTACGGGCATATGTTTTAACTACGAATCACGCGAATCCATTCGCGAGGATTCGCGTGATTCGTCGTTCCTCCTCTTGTTTGTCGACCGGTAACGCTTAACTTAATGGCATTGGGTTGTAGATGAGCTGTGCCCAGCGACGATTCATAGGCCAGTACTTTTGTAACATTAGGTGACTGCTCGGCGGCTTAAGTCATACCCAAGAAGGACGTAGCCGCTACGCGGAGGTTTCCTTTTCCACCCACACAAAACGGAACAGGGTCAGATCTGATCTACCTGAATGCCTACATTGCTGAACAAAGATGGGTTCAAATTTTTCTTCTATGCAAACGAACACGAACCACGTCATATTCATGTATTGAAGGGTGAAGGTTTTTTCAAGATCGAACTGGAAACCCTTCGGATCGTCAACAACCGCATGAAACCGAAAGATCTGAGAAAAGCGATGGCTATTGTGGAAGCGAACAGAGATAATTTTATCAGAGGTTGGGATGAACGCTTCACTCAAAGGTAAAAAGGTTCGGTTCGACGACCAATATCTTCATGTGGAATTAGTCGATGGGCGCATCATATCGACTCCGATAAGATGGTATAAGGAATTGCAGAATGCCACATTCAATCAAATAACCAACTACACATTTATTTGTGCGAACACGGGGATTGAGTGGCCCGATATAGATTACCATCTGAATATAGAAAGTATGCTGATTGCCACGTCGCAAGCCAAAGCAGCCTAATCATAAAGCTGCATTTTTCGACCCATTTGCGTTGATTCGCGTTCATTTTCGGAAAAAGAGATCCTATAGGAATAAAGAAATGCCGAAGATCAAGACCAATCGCGGGGCGGCCAAACGCTTCAAACGTAACGCCGCCGGGACCTTCAAACGGAACGCCTCCCACCGGCGGCACATATTGACCAAGAAGAGCACCAAACGGATGCGCCATCTACGGGGCCCCAAGGCGTTGCACAAATCGGATGTGAAATCCGCCCAGCGGATGATCCCTTATTGTTGAATTGCAGTTTCGAGTACCCAAGCGAGTGGACAGTCGTGTGAAATGGAAACCGCGTTCTCGCTTCACGGCCTGGAAGACGGCAAGGTAGCGTTAGAGATGCTTGGCCCGGTCGGATCGATTCCGGAGAGATACAGATGCCACGTGTAAAACGAGGCGTTACAGCACGCGCCCGTCACAAAAAGGTGCTGAAAGAGGCCAAGGGCTACTATGGTGCCCGTAGTCGGGTCTACCGGGTCGCCAAGCAGGCCGTCATCAAGGCCGGTCAATATGCCTATCGTGACCGGCGCCAGAAGAAGCGCCAGTTTCGCTCCCTGTGGATCGTTCGCATCAACGCGGCTGCGCGCGAGCACGGGCTGTCCTACAGCCGTCTCATGAATGGCTTGAAGCAGGCCGGTATCGAGATAGACCGCAAGGTACTGGCCGATATCGCCTATCACGACAAAGCAGGCTTCGCGGCCCTGGCCGAGCAGGCAAGAGCGGCGGTTGCCGCCTGATGACTTGCGCCGCCGAACGTCAGTTGTTAGGCGGCTAGACTCTCGATTCTAGGAGGTCAGAATGGACAAACAGACAGTCAAACTGGTTGTTGGAGGAGTTTGTGTCGTCTTCAATCTTGCCGTGCTCGTCTTAGGGATATATCTAATCATCGTCTGTGTGCCAGGCATTGGGGTGGGAGAAGCAAGCGCAACCGTCAAATTCCTTGGTGGGGTGACAGGTCTCAACGGCCACGCCGTCGGCGTTTTCATTGGAGCTGCGATGGCGATTGTCTCCATGATGTACACGTACAAAGCATATATGGAGGCACTGAACCACGAAACGAAATCACTATCGGATATCGTCCGCCACCACAGTCCGCAGGGATCCGTGTGATGAGGCAGAGGACATAGAGTCTGAACCCGCGTAGGATGCGGTGAGCGGTTGTCTGCGTGCAGGGATACACAGGCAGACAGCGAATCGCATCGATAACGTGCCGGTTCGCTTCGATGCGGTTCGTGTTACTCACCGCATCCTACGTTCTAACGAGTTTCAAGAGATGGACCGCATGTTTCTGGAAACGGACAAGAAGATGAATGCCTTGCAGGATCTATTCGATAGCGAGTGGAGCAAGCTGGTGGAAAGTCTGGCTGAAGGGGACTTAGTGCGCTTGTTGAGGGAGCATGGAATCCAGATCACTGAATGATCGCCACTGCTTATCATCTCGACCCAAGGGAGAGATCTTAGGAAGTAACGATGTTTTCGGTCGCCCTGACCCTGGCCTTCCCGATTGATATGGGCCGATTGATATGACTACCTACAAGGCATTCCGCATCCGGCACGACGACGGCTATCGGGCCGGGATCGAGGCGCTTTCGGTCCCCGCTCCCGGCGCAGGTAAGGTACTGATCCGGGTCGCCTACTCCAGCGTCAACTACAAGGACGCCCTAGCCGGTACCGGCCAGGGCAAAATCCTCGCGACCTTCCCCCTGGTGGGCGGCGTCGACGCGGCGGGTATCGTGGATGTCTCCGGTGACGGGCGCTTCACGCCGGGCGATCCAGTGCTCGTGACCGGGTACGGCCTCAGTTTCGACCACGACGGGGGATATGCGGAGTACCTGGAGGTCCCCGGCGATTGGGTGGTCCCCATGCCGCCGGGCCTGGACCCACGCAACGCCATGATCCTGGGAACCGCCGGCTTTACTACCGCCCTGGCGATCCACCGCATGCAGGTCAATGACCAGCGGCCTGATCTGGGGCCGGTGCTGGTTACCGGCGCCACCGGGGGGGTCGGCGCGATCGCCATCGACATCCTCAGGCACCTGGGCTACGAGCCGGTGGCCGTGTCCGGTAAGCAGGAGTTGTATGGCTGGCTGCGGGAGCTGGGTGCGGCGCGGATCCTCGGACGCGACGAGCTACCGGGCGGGAAGCGTCCCCTGGAGAAGGCCCTATGGGGTGGCGCCCTGGATACTGTGGGCGGCGAGATGCTGACCCGGATCACACGTACCATCAAGCCCGCGGGCAATATCGCGAGCATCGGGTTGGCCGGCGGCTCCGAGCTCAATACCACCGTCATGCCCTTCATCCTGCGCGGGGCGAGCCTACTGGGCATCAATTCCGTCCATGTGCCGCATCAGTTACGCACCCAACTCTGGACCCTGCTGGCGACGGACTGGCGGCCACCGCACCTGGAGCGGATCCTGACCTCCACCATCGGCCTGGAGGGACTCCCCGACGTTTTCGGGTCCATGCTGGCAGGCCAGACCCACGGGCGGATATTGGTGGAGCTGGACAACTCCTGACATGCCGTTCCCGGTGCGCGCCGGGGCCAAGGCGAGGGCGTGTAAATCGCTTCCGGCTGTAGGGTGGGTGTGCCCACCGGGGCTACTGGCAAGGGTCGATTTCGATGGCAATGCCGATCGTGAGCGGAGCCCGAATAGTACAGGATTGACAGGATTATCAAGATTTACAGGAGGCTGTAGACAAGTCTCTCCCGCGTGCCCGTGTCTGTGATCAACCTCGTCGTCGCCCTTCCGGCAGAGGCCAAGCCGGTCATTTCCCGGTTCGGTCTGGCGCGCGTACAAGCGGACCTTGGTTTCCCCCTTTACCGGCACGGACGGATCGCCCTGGTTGTCACCGGGCCGGGCAAGCCCGCAGCGGTTACGGGGACTGATCTCCTCGCTACTCTGGGCAACTCCTCGCAAGCGGCGATCTGGGTAAACCTCGGCGTCGCGGGACACGCCGAGCGGCAGGTCGGCGAAGTGTTGCTCGCGCGCAGCATAACGGACGCGGGCTCAGGTCATGTCCGGCACCCGATCCTCCCGCAGGAGCGGCCTTGCCCTGCCGACGATCTACTGACCTTGGACCGGCCGGATCTGGGCTACCGGCACAAGGGTATGGTCGACATGGAAGCAAGCGGCTTTTTCCCCACCGCCTGCCGATACGCTAGTACCGAGCTGGTGCAGGTACTCAAGGTCGTCTCGGACAACCGCAAAACCACCGCCCGAGGATTGAGCGCAAAACAGGTGCACCTATTGATGGGCGGGGCACTCGATATCTTGGAAACGCTGCTCGCAAGTCTCGAAGCACGCGCCGAGGTACGGCAGCGAATTGACCATGCTCACGAATAAGATCCTAGCCTATGGCATCGTCCATGATGCGTTTGTTGTATCCGCCGCCTTGGGAGGGTGGTTGCGGCGACTTTCAGGGTAACAGCATGTTAGGATCGCTAACCAAATCGTACAGGATTAACAGGATTTTCAAGATTAACCGGATTTTTTGTTGTGAAGAGCGCTTGCTGGTTTGATAAGCGCATGATCGGGCGTAGGAAATTCAGGAACGACAAGAATTTTGTCAATCCTGTGTAATCCTGTAAATCCTGTCCGATTGGGGTTTCGCCGCGAAGCTCGAGTTGGGCTCTCGTGATCGAAACTAAAGCCATTGACCCCCTCTCCCCAACTCCTCTCCCGGCGGGAGAGGGGCTTTTGCGATGCCCTCCCTTGGGGGCGAGGGAACCAAGGGGGCATGACTTTCGATTTTCTTAGGAATAACCGAGGCGTCGTCGGTTGCCCCGGTAAAGGTATATGGGCTGGTTATGTGCGGTATTGTCGGCGGTATCTCTCAGCGCGAGGTCGCGGCCATCTTTTTGGAGGGGCTGCGGCGCCTCGAATACCGCGGCTATGATTCAGCCGGTATGGCGGTGCTCGCGGCACCGGGTGAGCTGAGACGGGTGCGTGCGCTGGGGAAGGTGCAGCGCCTCGCCGAAGATATGACACGCGATCCTCTCCCCGGCAGGCTAGGTATCGCCCACACGCGCTGGGCGACCCATGGCGAACCTTCCGAGCGCAATGCCCATCCCCACGTGTGCCGCGACCGGTGCGCCGTCGTCCATAACGGGATCATCGAAAACCACCAGGCGTTGCGCGAAGAGCAGGCGGCTGCTGGTCATGCCTTCACGTCCGGCACCGATACCGAGGTCATCGTCCATGCCCTATACGATCGGCTCGAGGCAGGCCAGGGGCTGTTGGAGGCGGTACGCGACACCATCCGGCTGCTCGAAGGGGCCTATGCCTTGGGCGTGCTCGATACCCGCGACCCGGACCGGCTGGTCGCCGCCAGATACGGCAGCCCCCTGGTCATCGGGGTGGGTTTCGGGGAGAACTTCATCGCTTCGGATGTCTTCGCCCTGTTGGCGGTTACGCAGCGCTTCATCTTTCTGGAGGACGGCGACCTCGCCGAGATCACCCGCGATTCGGTCCGCATCTGGAACGCCGCAGGCGAGCCCGTGGAGCGCCCGATCAAGACCTCCGGCCTCCACGCGAACACCGTGGACCGGGGTCGGTACCGGCACTATATGCTCAAGGAGATCTTCGAGCAGCCCCGCGCTATCGGGGATACCTTGCAGGGAAAGATCTCCCGCACCCGGGCCTTGCCGCAGGCGTTCGGCAACCAGGCCGAACGGATCTTCGCGGGGCTCAAGGCGGTCACCATCGTCGCTTGCGGCACCAGCTTCCATGCCGCCCTGGTGGCGCGTTACTGGATCGAGTCGCTCACCGGCTTGCCCTGTAGCGTCGAGGTAGCCAGCGAGTACCGCTACCGCAAACAGGTGGTGCCTGCCGATGCGCTCTTCGTCACCATCTCCCAGTCCGGCGAGACCGCCGACACCTTGGCGGCCTTGCGTATGGCCAAGCAGCTCGGTTATGCCACGACCCTGGCCATCTGCAATGTCCCGGAGAGCTCCTTGGTGCGCGAGTCCGACCTGGTGTTCCTGACCCAGGCCGGACCCGAGATCGGCGTGGCCTCCACCAAGGCCTTCACCACCCAGCTTGCCGTTCTGCTGCTGCTGACGACCGCCATCGGACGCTGCCATGGCCTGGACCGGGAGCTCGAGACCCAGTGCGTGGCGCTACTGCGGGCCCTGCCGGGAAAGATCGAGGCGGTGTTGGCCTTGGACGGGACCATCAAGACGCTCAGCGAGCGTTTCGCGGAGAAGCATCATACCCTCTTTCTGGGGCGCGGCGACCAGTATCCCATCGCCCTGGAAGGGGCGCTGAAGCTCAAGGAGATTTCCTATATCCACGCCGAGGCCTATCCCGCCGGTGAGCTCAAGCATGGCCCCCTGGCCCTTATCGACGAGGATATGCCTGTGGTTGCCGTAGCACCCAACGACAAGCTGCTCGAAAAACTCAAGTCCAACCTCGAGGAGGTCCGGGCCCGCGGCGGCGAGCTCTTTGTGTTCGCCGACGACCGCGTCACCATGACCGCAGGGCGGGGCATGACCGTCATCAAGCTCCCCCAGGCAGAGGCCCTCATCGCTCCCTTACTCTTCACCATCCCGCTTCAGCTCCTGGCTTACCACGTGGCCGTGCTCAAGGGCACCGACGTGGACCAGCCCCGGAATCTGGCCAAATCCGTGACCGTCGAATAAGCAGTCCTGAATGATTTGGCGCGGTTTGGGGGACCGGGCGTGTTGCGTTACGACGTTTGGTAGTGGTAAATTCATAAGTGTTAAAGTAGAGCGATTCATCTTTTTGATCCCCTCTCCCCAACCCTCTCCCGGCGGGAGAGGGGGCATAGCGGCCACTGCCATTGGTCATGTTACAACTTAGGCATTAACCACTACCCGACGTTTAAAGGCCCGCTGATCTCCTGTGGCACCGGTGGCGGCGTCTTAATGCAACCTATCCCCGCGCGGCCCTCGCTTGGCGCGTAGGTTGCGTTAGCCGCGCGCGAAAACGTTTGGGGGAACAGGCGTAAAACCGCTCTCGCTTGCAACAGAGGATAGCTCCTTCTAGGTATATAATCACACGGGACCTGACATACACAACCTACACCCACATTACCCCCCGCGTAGCCGGCCCGCGCAGACCCCGCTTTGAGTGTAGCCCAACATTCGGTGTTCAGTCGGGTACGCTGTCGTCCTGAACGCGCCGTAACCCAACACGACGCCTGCTCAGGCAACGCCAAATAACGCCGAACAGATTAGGATGGTAGCATTTAGGTCCTTCGATCCGTGACAATAGCCATCCCATGCAGCAATATCTCGACTTGCTCCGCGACGTCATCGACAACGGCGCCGACAAATCGGACCGTACCGGGGTCGGCACACGGTCGGTATTCGGGCGTCAGGTGCGGTTCGATCTCGCCCGGGGTTTTCCCCTGGTCACGACCAAGAAGATCCATCTGCGCAGTGTCATCTACGAGCTCTTGTGGTTCCTCGCCGGGTCCACGGATAATCGCTGGCTGCAGGCGAGGGGGGTGAGTATCTGGGACGAATGGGCGGACGCGGACGGGGCGCTCGGACCTATCTATGGCCGCCAGTGGCGGAGCTGGGCCGGTCTCGACGGCGCCACCATCGACCAGATTTCCCAGGTGGTCGCCGGTATCCGAACCAATCCCGATTCGCGCCGCCTGTTGGTATCCGCCTGGAACCCGGCCGAGCTCCCACTGGACGGCCTATCGCCCCAAGCGAACGTCGCCCGTGGCCGTATGGCCCTGGCCCCCTGTCACTGCCTGTTTCAGTTCTATGTGCAGGACGGGCGGCTCTCTTGCCAGCTCTATCAACGCAGCGCCGATCTGTTTCTGGGCGTCCCCTTCAATATCGCCAGCTATTCCCTGCTTACCCACATGATCGCGCACCAGTGCGGCCTGGAGGTGGGGGATTTCGTGCACAGCTTCGGCGATCTGCACCTCTACCGCAATCACCTCACCCGGGACATCGTCTACGAGCAGCTACGGCGTAAGCCGCGCCCCTTGCCGCACTTGTCGATCCGTCGGCTCCCGAAATCCCTGTTCGACTATGAGTTGGAGGATTTCCGGTTCGAGGGTTACGATCCCCATCCAATGATCCGCGCCCCCATCGCCGTATGAGCACTCAACTATCCTGCCGGAGGTCCCACCCGTGATCCAAGCCTTGGTCGACTATGGACTCTTCCTCGCCAAAACCCTGACCCTCGTCCTGCTGATCGGCGCCCTGCTGATGGCCCTGATGCGCGCCCGCGGCAGGTTCCACGCGGACGGGGACCGGCTCGAGGTGACCGACCTCAATGGTAAGTACCGGGACATGGCGCGGGTCCTGAAGCAGGCCTCGTTACCCAAAAAGGCGGCTCTCAAGGCGCTGAAAGAGGAGCGCAAGGCGCGCAAGCGGCGTGACCAGGCGGCCGAGGGGAAACGCCGGCGGATCTTTGTGATCGATTTTCATGGCGATATCAAGGCCACCGAGGTCGCCTCCCTACGGGAGCTCATTACCTGTGTGCTGATGGAGGCGGGAGAGGGCGATGAGCTTCTGGTGCGGCTCGAAAACGCCGGCGGGGTCCTGGCCGAGCATGGGTTGGCAGCCTCCCAATTGGCGCGCGTGCGCGGCAGCAAGGTCCGCCTGACGGTGGCGGTGGACAAGGTGGCCGCCAGTGGCGGTTATCTGATGGCCTGTGTGGCCGACCACATCATCGCAGCGCCCTTCGCCGCGGTGGGCTCCATCGGCGTGGTGATGCAGCTTCCCAACTTCCACCGTCTGCTGGAGCGCCGCGGCGTGGATTTCGAGCTGCACGCGGCCGGCGAGTACAAGCGGACCCTGACCCTGTTCGGCGAGAACACGGACGCGGATCGGGAAAAGGTGCGCGAGCAGCTCGAGGACACCCATCGATTGTTCAAGGATTTTATCCGGGAGTATCGGCAGGACGTCGATCTGGGCCAGGTGGCCACCGGCGAATATTGGCAGGGCATCCAGGCCCTGGACCTGGGCCTGGTGGATGCGATCAAGACGAGTGACGATTACCTGCTGGAGGCGGGCGCCGAGGCGGATCTCTATCTGGTCGCCTATACGGCCCACAAACGGCCGCTGGAGCGATTGCTGGCGGCCGTGCAGGGCAGTGTGCCGAGGGCCTGGTTCGGACGTTGAATGTCAACAGACCCTAAGTACAGCAGTGCCCAAGTACCGATCACATCGATCCGGTTCTTCCGTCGGGAATGCTTTTTCTGCCGCAAATGAACGCGAATGAACGCAAATCGGTCGGAATCGGTTTGCCGTCATCAGCAGCGTCGTGTTGCGTTACGCCGCGCTCGACGCCGTGCTCCCCCAGGCGTTTCCCCGTGCGGCTGACACAACCTACAAGCAAGGTTCCGCGCGGGCAGACCGTGCGGGGGATAATGTGGGTGTAGGTTGCGTTAAGACGCTGGCACCGACCTGGCAGGCGATCAGCGAGCCTTTGAGCGTCGCAACGCAACACGCCCGGTCCCCCAAACAGCGCTAAATCATTCAGGATTGTTAGCGTCTACTTGCCGCGGGTAGATACCAAGCAGGTCGGTCAAGCACGGACGGGTTGTCGATGGCGAGCTTTCGTGGACATCTCTATGGCGGCGTAGTGGTGAGCGCCGCCGCCGGGCTGGGAGTGGATAGCCTCGGATGGGCGGGTCCCGGCCAAATCCCCGTGCTGTTCATGCTGGGGGTGGTCGGTGGACTGCTGCCGGACATCGATGCGGACAACTCGACCCCGCTCCGTATGATGTTCATCCTGCTCGGGGTCACGGCGGCGTTTCTCGTCACCTTTTCACTGGTGGACGGCATTGCGCCCGTCGAGCGCATGTTGCTTTGGGGCGCGGTGTTCCTCCTGGTGCGTTTCGGTCTGTTCGAGATTTTTTGCCGTTTTACCGTGCACCGGGGGGTGTGGCACTCCTGGCTCGCCGTGGCCTTCGTTACCTCGGCGACGGCCGACATCGCCTACCATCTGGTTGGGGTCTCGGCCTGGGACTCCTGGTTGGCGGGGAGCTTCGTAGCACTTGGGTACCTGACCCATTTGTGCCTCGATGAGATTGCCGGCGTGGATCTGCTCAATCACCGCATGAAGCGTTCCTTCGGCACGGCCCTCAAGCCCTTCAGCATCGCCTCGCCCATCGCATCCATGGCCATGTTCCTAGGCACACTCGCGCTTGTCTACCTGGCCCCGACCGTTGCGCCGGTTATTGAAGCCATCAGGACATTGCCTCTGGGTTGATCGCCGGACCCGACAGCGCTAAGACGCCGGCACTGACCTGGCAGACGATCAGCGAGCCTTTGGGCGTCGAACGCAACACATCAAACCCTGTCCCGACGCAGGAGGGATCTTTTCCCTCCAGACAACACCAAATCATTCAGGATTGCTTTTAACCAGACAGCTTCTAAGGAAAAGCGATCCGCCAAGGCCTTGGTTTCAGAAGCGATGTACACGCATTCACCCGGCTAGGACTCCGCCAGGGTGCAACCTGACGTACATCATCTCATCTAAAAATACACGGCCTCCAGCCCGTCCGAGCTATGGCAGCGAAGGGGGAAGATAGGTATCTTAACGAATTCTGATATAGGTGTGTGCTTACGCCCCGCTTCACCGAACAACCCAGCCCGCTCCCATCGGAAATCACGCTGGTTTTTTCGCCAGAACCATTCCGCGAAGATGGAGGAAAGTCCATGACGGAAGTCGTCGCAACCAACGAGACCATCCTGGTAGTCGGTGGTGGCATCAGCGGCATGACCGCAGCGCTGGAGGCCGCCGAAACCGGGAAACAGGTGGTGCTGGTTGAGAAGCGTCCCTACCTGGGTGGGCGCGTCTCCCAGCTCTACAAATACTTCCCCAAGCTGTGCTTCCCTACCTGTGGTCTGGAGATCAACCAGCGCCGTGCCAAGATGAATCCCAACCTGCGGGTGCTCACCATGGCGGAGGTGACGGATATCAAGGGGGAGAAGGGAAACTACACCGCATCCGTCAAGCTCTCCCCGCGTTATGTCAACGAAAACTGCACCGCCTGCGGTGAGTGTGAAAAGGCCGTCGCGGCCGAGTTCGACGACGAGTACAACTACGGGCTCGGCAAGCGCAAGGGGGCCTATCTCCCCTACCGCATGGCCCATCCCCAGCGCTATGTGCTGGACCCGGCCATCATCGGCACCGACGACGCCCAAAAGGCGAAGGACGCCTGCAAGTACGACGCCGTCGACCTGGGCATGACCGAGGAAACCCTCGATTTCCCCTGCGGCGCGGTGATCTGGGCCACGGGATGGCGCCCCTACGATGCAGCTAAGATCCAGCCCTACGGTTATGATCGCATCGCCAACGTCGTCACCTCGGTCGAATTCGAGCGCATGGCCGACCCGTCCGGTCCCTCCGGCGGCAAATTGGTGCGTCCCTCCGACGGCAAGGAAGCCAAGCAGGTCGCCTTCATCCAGTGCGCCGGCTCCCGTGACCGCAACTATTTGCTGCACTGCTCACGCATCTGCTGCATGGCCTCCCTCAAGCAGTGCACCTATGTGAGCGATGCCTACGGCGAGGACGCCGACATCAGCGTCTACTACATCGATATCCGCGCCATCGACCGTTTCGAGGATTTTTACCAGAAGGTCAAAGGGATCGAGCAGGTCAAGTTCATCAAATCCAAGCCCGCCGCCGTGGTGGCGGACAAGGACGGCAACCCGGTGGTCCACGGCGTGGACACCGAAGGCTACAAACGCTTCGAGGACACGCATGACCTGGTGGTCCTGGCTATCGGCATGGAGCCGTCCGTGGACCAGGACGATTTCCCGGTGGACATCCGGATCAACCGTGAGGGCTTTATCGAGGCCGGACCCCAAGGTGCGAACGATCATGGAGGGGTCTTCGCCGCCGGCTGTGCATCCGATGCCCTCGACGTGAACCGTGCCGTCCAGCACGCCACCGGAGCGGCGCTGCGCGCCATCCAGACCATCAACGGCGCCGCCGGAGTGGAGGGCTAAGAACATGGCAGACGAGAAGAAATTCGCCGGCTACATCTGCACCGGCTGCGGCATCGGCGAGCGCCTGGACGCGGGTCAGCTCGAGACCACCGCCAAGCAGGACGGCAAGCTGGCCGAGGTCAAACAGCACCAGATGCTGTGCAGCAAAGAAGCGGTCCGGATGATCCGCGACGACATCGCCAACCAGGGCATCACCCACCTGATGATTGCCGCCTGCTCGCGCCGCGCCAAGGTGGAGGCCTTCAACTTCCCCGAGGTCGCTTTATCCCGCGCCGACCTGCGCGAGGGCGTCATCTGGCTGCGGCCCCAAACCAGTGAGGAGCACGACGACAACCAGGAGACCACGCAGGAGATGGCGGACGATTACATCCGCATGGCCTGCGCCGAGGTCAAGTACATGAACCCGCCCGCTCCCTCCGGCGAGCAGGCGCTCAACAAGACCCTGCTGGTCGTAGGCGGCGGTGTCACCGGCATGACCGCGGCCGTCGAGGTGGCCAAGGCGGGTTATCCAGTGCAGCTGGTGGTGGAAGAGGCCAAGCTGGGTGGGGTCTGGACGGATCTCTACAAGCGGGTGCCCTTCCGCGCCGCGGCCAAGGACGTCCCCCATGGCCGCGACCTGGATCTGCCCCAGCCGGAAGACCCCGGCATCGAGGCCCTGGCCGCCGAGGTCGAGGCCAACGACAAGATCAGCGTCCATTTCAACGCCAAGATCGCCAAGACCTCCGGGGCACCGGGACGCTTCTCGGTAGACATCAGCACCGAGTCCGGCGGCGCTACTACTGAGAATGTGGGCACCGAGAACGTGGGCGCCATCATCCAGGCCAGCGATTACAAACCCTTTGACGCCAACCGGCTGCCCGAATTCGCCTATGGCAAGACCCCGGACGTGGTCACCGGCTTTGAGCTGGAGAAGCTGGCCAAAGAGGCCGCCGGCGGCCCCATCAAGCGCCCCTCTGACGGTAAGGAGATCCAGTCCGTCGCCTTCATCCAGTGTGCCGGGCAGCGTTCGGATAAGGAAGGCCATCTGCCCTACTGCTCCGGCTTCTGCTGCACCGAGTCCATCAAGCAGGCCATGTACTTCAAGGCGCAGAACGCGGATTGCGATGCCACCATCCTGTTCGACGACCTGCGCACCCCCGGAGCCGCCGGAGAAGACTTCTACCGCGCGGCACAACAGGCCATGGTCACCTTCTCCAAGGGCCAGGCGACGGAAGTCACCGCCAACGGTGAGCTCAAGGTCAAGTTCAAGGACCTGATCCTGGATGAGGATACGGAGCTGGACTGCGACCTGGTCGTCCTGGCCACCGGCCAGGTGCCGAACGTGGGCCCGGACCCCTACGCCCAGCTGGCGGTCGAAGAGGTCGAGGACGAGGAGGAAAAGGCCAAGGCCCAGGCGCTGTTGGAAAACGCCCCGCCATCCATCCTCAACCTAGACTACCGCCAGGGCACCGACCTGCCCCAGCTCAAGCACGGCTTCGTCGACTCCCACTTCATCTGCTTCCCCTATGAGACCCGTCGCACCGGCATCTATGCCGCCGGTCCCGTGCGCCGTCCTATGGACATGAAGCAAGCCGTGGAGGACGCCGCCGGTGCCACCATGAAGGCCATCCAGGCGGTCGAAAACGCCGGCCAGGGCCGCGCCGTTCATCCGCGGGTCGGTGATCTCAGCTACCCGAGCTTCCGCAAGGAAGGCTGCACCCAGTGCAAGCGCTGCACGGTGGAATGCCCCTTCGGCGCCATCAACGAGGACGAAGAGAAATACCCCCTGTTCAACGAGTCCCGCTGCCGGCGGTGCGGGACCTGCATGGGCGCCTGTCCGGTGCGCGTGATCTCCTTCGAGAACTACTCCATCGACACCGTGGGCCAACAGCTGAAGAACGTGGAGATCCCCGACGAGTTCGAGGAGAAACCCCGCATCCTGGCCCTGGCCTGCGAAAACGACGCCTACCCGGCCCTGGACATGGCCGCCCAGGCCGCCAACTCGGGAGCGGAACTGGAACTCAGCCCTTGGGCGCGCGTCATTCCGGTCCGTTGCCTGGGCTCGGTGAGCCTATCCTGGATCACGGACGCCCTCAACAGCGGTTACGACGGCATCGTGCTCATGGGCTGCCGCCGCGACGACGACTACCAATGCCACTTCGTGCGCGGATCGGCCATCGCCGCCGAGCGTTTGAGCAAGGTCGGCGACACCCTCCAGTCCCTGAACCTGGAGCCCGAGCGGGTCGCCGTCTACGAGGTCGCCATCACCGACACCAAGCGTGCGCCCCAGCTGATCAACGACATGGCCGAGACCGTGGAGAAGATCGGCATGAGCCCGTTCAAGTTCTGAATTGAATTGGAACCGCCTAGGCGCAAAGAACGCATCGGGGTCGAAAATGGAGGTAGCGGTTAAGGTTTAAGTGGAAGCATCGCCGGTGGCAGTGTGCTGGACACGCCCCGAGCTGTCCCCCTCTCCCTGTGAGGATGTCGCAAAAGCCCCTCTCCCGCCGGGAGAGGGGTTGGGGAGAGGGGATCAAAAGCAGGAAGTCCTTCCCTGTTGTCGTTAATTACGCGCAGGTGTACTAGTTAGACCCGATCAATGAACACCTTCGCGCCTTTGCGGTTCAAAATTTTTACGGAGATGAGGCGATGACCGAAAACTATCGCAACAACTTCCTCAAGGAAGTCGAGGCGAACGTCGAGGAAGGTGAGTGGGTGAAGATGTGCATGCAGTGTGGCGTGTGCTCCGGCTCCTGCCCGTTGGGAAAGTTCTGGGACCACCCACCCCAAGAGCTCTTCATGATGATCCGCGCCGGCAAGCGCGACCAAGTCCTGGGATCGGATTCCATGTGGATGTGCACCTCCTGCTACAACTGCATCGTGCGCTGTCCGCGGGAGCTTCCTATCACCCACATCATGCACGGCCTAGCCCACTACGCCAAACGCCAAGGTCTAGTGCCCGCCAATCAGCCCACCGCCAAGTTCGCCCAGAAGTTCTGGGACAACCTCATGACCAAGGGGCGGGTCAACGAGTTCAAGCTGGGCCTGAGCCTCTACTTCATGAACGGCTTCGGCGAAGGCATCAAGGTCGCCATGAAAAACCAGAAGCTCGGCATGAACATGCTCAAAGCCAAGCGCATGAACCCCAAGGAAATCATGGGCGGTCACACGGTCGAAGACCTGAGCGGATTCCAGCAAGCGATCAAGAAGGCCGCCGAGCTGGAAGACGCCCGCATCGCGCAACCCGGCGGCTGATAGCCAACCCGACATGGCACGCGCACTTGATACACTCGAATTGTTCGACGAGCTCAAGTCCTCCTTCACCGAGGACCAGGCCCATGTACTGTCCAAGGCCCTGCGTCAGGTAGAAGAAGCACGGCTCGAGGAGCTGGCCACCAAGCAGGACCTGATCAATCTGGAGACGCGCATAGATGCTAGGCTCGTCGCCCTCGAAGGTAAGATCATCAAGTGGATAGTCGGTCTGGCCGTCGCCCTGTTCTCCGCGTTGATTGCGATCTTGCTCAAACTCCCATAGGACCCCAGCCATGGCGAAACGCGAATACGCTTTCTATCCGGGGTGCTCCTCCCAGAAGGGCGCCTCCTCCTCCAACCTCATGACCTCCGTACAGACCATGTGCGAAGAGCTGGACATCCAGCTCAACGAAATCCCGGACTGGAACTGCTGCGCCGCCTCCATCGGCTACGCCGGTGGTGGCGAGCTGCCCCGCCTCACCCTCTCGGCACGCAACATCGCCCTGTCCGAGAAGCACCATGCGGGGCAAGACCTGGTGGCCACCTGCGCCGCCTGCTGGCTCTCCACCCGTGAGGCCGCCGAGCGGCTGGAAGAAGACAAGACCCTGATGGCCGAAGCCAACCAGGCCCTGGCCGAGGCCGATCTCGAGCTCAAGAACCAGACCCCCATCAAACACATGGTCGAGGTCCTGATCGAAAACATCGGCTATGAGGAAATGGGCGCCAAGGTCAAAAAACCCCTGGAAGGCATCAAAATCGCCAGCTATGTGGGCTGTCAGACCAACCGCCCCTTCGGCATCGTCGGTGAATCCTTCGAGAACCCCGTCTATCTGGACAAGATGATCGACACCCTGGGCGGGGAATCCATCCCCGGCTACGAAAAGAAGGTCCAGTGCTGCGGCGGTGCGCTCGCCTTCTCCGAGCCCGAGAAATCCCAGGAGATGGTCAAGGGCATCATCGAGGCGGCCTATGACCACGGCGCCGACATGATCGCCACCCCCTGTCCCGTGTGCCAGATGAACGTGGAGGTCTACCAGCCCGACATCAACGCCACCTATGGCACCAAGTTCAACATGCCGGTGGTCTATTACTCGAACCTCATGGCCGTCGCCTATGGCCGCACCGCCAAAGACGCGGCGCTCGACGGGCAGATCATCCGGGCTAAGAAGTTGGATGAGTTGGTGGCGAAGTAACGTCGACAGCAGGTTTTGCTAAACTAAAAGGCCCGCACAGCGGGCCTTTTTTGTACTTAAGTGAGCCTGCCATGAATCTCCATACTGCCGTTGAAAAATTGAGCGCCCTCTCGGAAGAGAAACAGGCCACGGTGCTGGACTTCATCGAGTTTCTGAGTAGTCGCCCGCCCACGAGCGTTACCGTGGGCGAAAGACGCCGATTGGCCCTTCGGGATGAACCCTTTATCGGTATGTGGGCGGATCGAGAAGACCTAGCGGACAGTACTGCGTGGGTTCGCGCACTGCGCGGTAACGAATGGCATCAATGACTCCCCATGTCCTGGTCGATACCGATATCCTGATCGATGTTTCCCGAAATCTCGATCCGGCCATAAGATTCTTGGACGACCTTGAGCGTTAGGGAACACCCGGCATCAGCCTGGTAACCGTACTGGAGCTGTACGCCGGCTGTTGCAGCAAGCGTGAGCTCGCCTCCACCGAAGCCTTTACTCAACGCTACCTCCGCATCGATATCGATGGCGCGATCAGCAACATCGCCATGACTTTGTTTCGGGAATATCGTCTTAGTCATGGCTTAATGATTGCTGATTGCCTGATCGCAGCGACAGCAATTGGTCTTCGCATTCCTCTCGCGACCAAGAACCGTCGAGACTTCGTTTTCATCGACGATTTGACGTTGAAAATGTACCAATAACGCTCCTCGCGGTCGGGGAACAAACCACGAGCGGGCTTTTTTCGTACTGGCATCTAACTACTGAGCTTGCCATCATGACAGACATAGAGCGACTCAAATCCCAGCTACTCAAGAACCAACCCGAATTCGTCAAGAATTTCCACTTTGAGTTCAATGAAGACCTGGATGGCGATCCGGCGGTCTGGATCTGGGCCATCGTCGGGGACAGTGAAGTCGAATCCGCGGACTTTCCGGAGCACATGAAAGCCACGAGAAGCTGGATTTCAACCGCGCTTTCAGAGACACACATCGAGCGCT